>NZ_JAMXRY010000070.1:0-19758 GCF_024124525.1 Halomonas sp. OfavH-34-E
GCCAGCTTCCGATATGAGCTGATGGAGTCGGTCAAGGCGCCGTTCCGCCCACACATACAAGGCGTCTTCGCTGTCTGGCTGGAGCGCCAGCAGGCCGAGGGAGGTGGCGATGAGTGACACCATGCTGTTGGGTGCTTTGCGGGCTCCTGTCGATGACCGAGACGACATACAGCTGATGCAGCTGGTCGCCTGCGCGAGGGAGGCCGCCGATAGGATCGAGCGAGATGCCGCCGAGCTGCAACGACTCCGCGAGACGGCATCCCTGACAGGCATCAACCGCGTCCGCCTGTCCTCCAACGAATACCTCAACGCTGATGGGTCCGTTCGTCAGGTCGATCAGATCGAGGTCCACATGATGGACATGTGGCTGCGAAAAGACATCACCTGCGCCCGTGACGTCCATCTCGCCGAGCGGCTGTCCGATGAGGCTGGCATGGTGCTGGAGGATGCGCGCGAGGGCGCCAATGCTCCGCAGCCACTGTCCCCAGACGAACAACTCGAGTTCGCCGAGAGCCTGGCGATATTCGCCGAAGACTGACACGCCGCCCTCGAGGCGGCTTTCTTTTGCGCGGGAGGGTGTATGCAGAAGGTGCTTCTGACCTACAACGAGGCCGCCGAAATGCTTGGCGTCAGCCACTGGACGGTACGGCGCTGGGCGAACCAGGGGGCGCTGCGAACCGTGAGCAGCGGCAAGGGCCGGAAAGTGACCCTGGGGAGCATTCGTCGACTGGCTGACCTTGACGCCGGCGCACCAGAGTATGACGCTCACAGTGCGCCCGGCGTGCAGAAAATGGAGAAGACTGCATGCCACACAGAAGGAAGGGGTCACCGTACTGGTGGGCCTCATACCAAGAACGCGGCCAAAGAGTTAGACGCTCTACTGGCTCAACGGACCTGAACGAGGCCAAGGCGATCGAATCCAAGTGGCGATCGCAGGCCCACAGAGAACAGCACTGGGAGGTAAAGCCACCGCGGCTGTTCGAGGAAGTGATGCTGGAATACCTGCGCGGGTCGGAGCACTTGCGCAGCCTGGAGACCTTGAAGCGGCAGACGAAGAACCTGCTGGCTTTCTTCAAGGGCAGGGAGGTCAACGGACTGACCGGCCAGGACATCAAGGCCTACTGCCGGCAGCGGAAAGACCAGGGGCGAGCGAACGCCACGATCAACCGCGAACTGGCGGCCCTGTCCTCGGCCATCAATCACTGCAATCGTGAATGGGAGTGGGATCTACCGAACCCAGTGAAGGGCAGGATGCTGCGGGAGCCTCACCACCGGGAGCGGTATCTGACGAGAGCCGAGGCGGGGCGGCTGATCGCCGTGGCCCGGCAGCAGCGCAGCGGTGACATCCTCGCTGACTTTATCGAGGTGGCCGTCTACACCGGCTGCCGCCGCGGGGAGTTGCTCAACCTGGACTGGGCCAGGGTGGACCTGACGCGAGGAGTGGAGTCGATCACGCTCAACGCCAGGCACACGAAGTCGGGGAAGCCTCGCGTTGTGCCGCTGAACGCCAATGCGGCATCGGCAATCAAGAGGCGGGCGACCTGGCGTGCGGAGAACGCGCCACAGTCGCCCTGGGTCTTCGCCCGGCCAGGCGGTGGCCAGGTGAAGTCGCTGCGCAGTGGTTTCGAGAAAGCAAGCAAGAGCGCCGGCCTCGAGGATCTGCGCATTCACGACTTGAGGCATACCGCCGCATCATGGCTGGTGACAGACGGGGTGCCGCTGGAAGTCGTGAAGGAGTTGCTCGGTCACTCCAGCATAACGATGACGGAGCGATATGCACACCTGGCGCCACACCGGGTGAGGGAAGCAGTGAATCGGCTCGGTCACAATCCGGTCACACCCGAAAATCTAGTGCGCCGTGACAATGTGCTGGAATTCGGGAAAAGCTGAGGGAAATCAAGATGGTGCGGATGGGGAGACTCGAACTCCCACGCGCTAAGGCACTAGAACCTAAATCTAGCGTGTCTACCAATTCCACCACATCCGCACGCGGGGTAGGCGGGGCATATTTTACGTTGCCGGCCTGGCAAGTCAAACACTTCCGTGAGGTGCGCTCGCTTCGATCGAGTCAGGGCCCCGCTATCCGCCCGGACGCTGCGAGCGGCTCGGGGGCGGGGCTGAGGCTTGTGAGGTCGAGCTATGGCAGCGAAAGATGATCGGCGGCCTGATCGGCCAGTGCCCGATGGTCGCTGCCATCGAGGCGAGGAATGATGCCGAGGCAGGGCCCCGGCAGCCTGGCTTCCAGGTGATCGAGGTTGTCCCGGTAGAGGGTTTCATCTTCGGCGAAGCCGGGATCGACAAGGTTGCCGATCCAGCCGACGCAAGGGACGCCATCTGCCTTGAGGGCTTCGGCGGTCAGCAGGGCATGGTTCAGGCAGCCGAGTTTCAGTCCCACCACCAGGATCACCGGAAGCTGAAGGCGTGTGGCGAGCCCCGCCAGGTCCTCATGGTCGTTGAGCGGGACCCGATAACCGCCGGCTCCCTCGACCAGGATCAGATCACGGGGGAGCTCAAGGCTTCCCCCCAGCGTGTGGCAGAGCCTGTCGAGGGACAGGTCCACGCCGGCATAGCGAGCCGCCAGGTGTGGCGCGATGGGGGGCGCGAAGGCGAACGGATTGATGTCGTCATAGGGTACAGACGGCACGCTCTGGGCCTGCAGGGTCAGGGCGTCGATATTACGCAGTCCCTCGGCGGTGGACTCACACCCCGAGGCGATCGGTTTGAGACCGAGGGTGGTCTGGCCCTGGCGGAGTGCCAGGGCCAGCAGGCCGGAGCTTGCCAGGGTCTTGCCGGCGTCGGTGTCGGTGCCGGTCACAAAGTAGCTTGGCATGGCGAGTGCGGGATCCTGTGCTGCAAGTTTGGTGGCGGTGAAACGACGATGGGGCACCTCACTCAGGGGCGCGGTGGTCAGGCGTCAGCGGTCGAGAATCAACGTCAGCCGCTGGTAGGTCACCGGTAGTCCTTCGGGTCTGCGCAGGTATTCATAGCGGGCCCGCGCCTGTCTTATATCCTGACGGCTCAGCCGGGCGCCGGGACGGGCGACCTGGGCGCCGACGCCCTTGACCGAGGCCATCACGGCGTCCAGGTCCGGGTAGTAGAAGCGCTCGGCACGCTGCTCGAAGGCGGTGGCGGCCCAGCGGCGGGAAAGCACCGCGCGCCGGTGGTCGTCGAGGCTTGCGAAGTCCAGCACTCCACTGGCCTTGCCCGGTTGACGCCAGACCTGGCCGATCTCTGCCAGGGTGCCGGGCAGCAGGGTGTTGAGTACCGCCCGTCCCCCAGGCGCCAGGACGCGATGGAGTTCCGCCAGCACCTGCTCCAGGTCGGGACACCACTGGATGGCCAGATTGGATATCGCCAAGTCGAGACTGGCATCGGCCAGCGGCAGCGCCTGGGCGTCGGCGCAGACCCAGGCGCACGCCGTGGCGCGCGGATGAGGTGATGCCTCTTGTCGACGTGGCTCGGTGCCTCGGTCGTCCTGGGCTATTCGGTCCGGTGTCTGTTGGGTCGGTGTCTGTTGGGCCGGTGTCTGTTGGGTCGGTGTCTGTTGAACCAGTGTCTGGCGAGCCTGTGCCAGCATCGCCGCGGACAGATCCAGCCCCAGCACGCTGGCGTCAGGATAGCGCTCGGCTAGTCCTCGGGTCAGGTCGCCGGGCCCGCAACCCAGATCGAGGATCCGCTCGGCGTGATCTGGCAGGTGGGGCCACAGCGTCTCGGCCATGGCCATCTGGGCGCGCGCCAGTTCTCGGTAGCGCGGGGCCGCCCGCGAGAACGCCCGGGCGACCCGTCGCTGCCAGTCACCGGGTGTGGCATCGGGCGCTGCGGAGACGCCCCTCTGGTCCGGCGCGGCCGTGGCCGAGGCCGTGTCGCTGGAGCACGCGGGCTCGAGCTGGCGCTGCACAAGCGGAGCGTTCATGGCGTCACCTCGTCAAACCCCTGGGCTTCGCGGTCACCATAGTGAGGCCCGCGGCGGCTGGTGGGTGCCTTTCCTTTATCTAGCATGCGCAAGGCGTGGCGCTGAATCGCCTCGGCCAGACGGGCCGGCTGGCTCAGCATCGGGCAGTGTCCGGCGCCTTCGATACGCTCGTCCATGGCCGCGCGTACGGCAGGCGCCAGCAGGGGGTCCGTGGCACCGCACAGGGACGTGGCGGGGACGGGAGTTGCATTATCCGGCGCTTTGCCTGAGACATGGCCTGGCACGCCGCCAAGCAGGTCACCGGTATCGGCGCTTGCCAGGGTGGCGAGGCCCTGCTCCAGGGTGGCGTGATCGGCGCCGATGTCAGGCGTCAGCAGGCTGCGCAGCCGGCGCAGGGCGTCACGGGGCGAGGGCTCGCCGGACAGCTGCCAGCGCAGGAAATGCTCTCGGGCCCTGGTCGGGTCGCGGCGGAAGGTGGCGCGAAAATCAGCCAGCGCGGTCGTTGTCACCCCGTTCGGGTGACAGAAGGCCGGGCCCATGCCGAGCAGCACCAGGCCATCGGGGCCGGGCAGGTGCCGGGTCAGCGCGGCGGCCTGCAACGCCCCGAGCGACCAGCCCACCCAGATGACCGGCTCGCCGTCGCGGGACGACAGGGAAGGCCCCATGGCCTTCGCCAGCGTCTGAATGTCAGAGGACGGGTGTGCCTGCTGCTGGAAAAGCCCCGTGTCTGCGTTTGAGGCGTCTGCGTCCGAGGCACCTGTGTCTGCAAGCGCGGGCCTGCCGCCCATGCCGGGCCAGTCGATGGCCTCCACCGTCACCGAGGTCCCCCAATGGCTCGCCAGCGGTGACCAGATTCTGGCGTCGATGGCCCAACCGGACAGCAGAACCAGCCGGATCATCGGGATGCCCCTGCGCAGGTGGCCGACTCCTGCTTCTGGCAGGTCAAGAGCGCCTCGAGCAGACGGTCGATGTCGTGGTCGTCATGGGCGGCGCTGAGGGTGACACGCAGCCTCGAGGCGCCGGCGGGAACCGTCGGCGGGCGAATGGCGCCCACCCGGATGCCGGCGTCGTCAAGCGTGCTGGCCCAGTCCAGGGTGCGCTGCTCATCGCCGAGCAGGATCGGCTGGATGGGGGTGGCCGACGCCATCAGCGGCAGCTTAAGGCTGGCGGCTTCGCGTCGGAATCGCGCGATCAGCCCATCGAGATGGCGGCGTCGCTCGGGTTCGCCGGCCAGTATCTCGAGAGACTGAAGCGTCGCTGCCGCCACCGGCGGGGGCAGGGCGGTGGTGTAGATGTAAGGGCGGGCGAACTGGATCAGATGCTCGATCAGGGCGTCATCGCCGGCGACGAAGGCACCGGCGGTGCCGAGCGCCTTGCCCAGGGTGCCGACCAGCACGGGGACCCGCTCGCAGCCCAGCCGTCGACCGACGCTACCGTCGCCGTTTTCGCCCAGCACGCCGATGCCATGAGCATCGTCGATCATCAGCCAGGCGCCGTGGCGCCGGCTGAGCTCGGCCAGGCCGTCGACGTCGGCGCAGTCCCCGTCCATGCTGAAGACCCCGTCGCTGATGACCAGGCGGCGGCTGGCGTCCGGCACCCGATCCAGCAGGCGCGCCAGGTCATCAAGGTCGTTGTGGTGATAGCGCCGTGAGCGGGCGCCGGACAGCCGGGCACCGTCGATCAGGGAGGCGTGATTCAGCCGGTCCTGCAGAAGATGCACGCCGCTGTCACAGAGCGCCTGTATCACCCCCAGGTTGGCCATGTAGCCGGTGGAGAACAGCAGCGCCCGGGGGCGTCCGGTGAGGCGTGCCAGGGCTTCTTCGAGTGCCTCGTGCACCGTGCTGTGTCCGGTGACCAGATGTGAGGCACGGGCCCCGGCGCCGAAGCGCCGCGCACCATCGGCGGCGGCCTCGGCCAGGCGCGGGTCAGCGGCCAGACCGAGATAGTCATTGCCGGCCATGTCGAGTCGCTGCGCGTCCTGCCGATGGACACGGCGCTGGCGCCAGCGATGCGCCTCGTGGCGTGCCTGGGCACTCTGGCGCAGGTGGGAATGCCAGTCTGCGCTCATGGGGTGGGCTCCTGGCAGTGATGCGCCGCACTAGCGCAGGGCTGGCAGCGGGCGCACATGGGGCTAGACCGCAGCGTCATAGAACTGGGCGCTGCTGGCTTCCCTGGCCTGGCGCTCGATCTGCCGGGCCAGGACCTGTTCGCGTTCGTCGTCACTGGCACAGGTGTCGCGACGTTCCGGATGCAGGCCAAGCTTGTCGAACAGCGCGCGGTCGCGCTCGACCTGTGGGTTGCCGGTGGTCAGCAGGGTGTCGCCGTAGAAGATCGAGTTGGCGCCGGCCATGAAGGCCAGTGCCTGGGTCGACTCGTCCATTTGCTCCCGCCCGGCGGACAGTCGCACGTGGCTCTTCGGCATCATGATGCGGGCCACCGCGATGGCGCGCAGGTACTCGATGGGGTCGAGGTCCTCGACGTCCTCCAGGGGCGTGCCGGGGACCTTGACCAGCATGTTGATCGGTACCGACTCCGGGTGCGGTGACAGGTTGGCCAGCTGCCTGAGCAGCCCCGCGCGATCACGGGCGGTCTCGCCCATGCCGAGGATGCCGCCGGAGCAGATCTTCATGCCGGCCTGGCGCACATTGCCCAGGGTGTCGAGGCGATCGGCGTAGCTGCGCGTGGTAATGATCTCGCCGTAGTACTCAGGCGAGGTATCCAGATTGTGGTTGTAGTAGTCGAGGCCGGCGTCGGCCAGCTGGTGGGCCTGGGCTTCGTCGACCATGCCGAGGGTCATGCAGGTCTCGAGCCCCAGCGCCTTGACCCTTTTCACCATTTCGATGACCACCTCGAGATCCCGCTGGCGCGGGCTGCGCCAGGCGGCGCCCATGCAGAAACGGCTGGCACCGGCATCGAGTGCGGACTTCGCCTGCTCCACCACCTTTTCGATCTCGAGCAGCTTCTCCTTGTCCAGGCCGGTGTTGTAGTGGCCAGACTGAGGACAGTACTTGCAGTCCTCGGGGCAGGCGCCGGTCTTGATCGACAACAGGGTCGAGACCTGAACGGCGTTGGCATCGAAGTGCTGGCGGTGGACGCACTGGGCCTTGAACAGCAGATCATTGAAGGGCAGGGCGAACAGCGCTTCGATCTCATCGAGCGTCCAGTCGTGACGGGGGGCGGCATCGGCGGCTAGGGTGGAAACTGTGGACGTCGAGTCGGCAGACATGGGTGTCTCGCTATGGTCAACTTTTTAAAATCGGATTGGTTGACGACAAGGATAAGTGGTGTGGCGAAGCTGTCAACCTGCGTGATCGGCAAGGTTGACCATGGCGTGGCGAAGCTGATGGCGGATCGCTGCCTGTTCTGCCTGGCGACCCTGGCGCCAGGGCCAGGGCCAGGGTCAGGGGAAGGGTCAGGGTCAAGATCGGGGCTCGCGGTGATTGCTGCGCCGGGTCCTGTGACCGTCCTGCTGTGTGATCCCTGCCGCCGAGGGCTTGACCTCAATCGTTGTCCCTGCGAGGGCTGTGGCGAACCCTTGCCCGGGCACCGCTGGCGGCGTCCGGCGGGTGAACGCCTGTGCGGTCGCTGTCTGGTGGAGCCCTTCAGCTTCCATGAGGTGCGGACGCCGCTGATCTACCGCGACGAGATCAGGCGTCTCGTCCAGCGCTTCAAGGCCGAGGCCCATCTGCCCAGCGCCCAGTTGCTGGTCGCACTGTTTCTGGAGGCGTCACTCGCGGGCGAGAATGGCGTGCCTGACGCTCTGATCGGGGTGCCACGTCATCCCGCCAGGGCCAGGCGCTTTGGCTTCGATCAGGGCCAGTGGCTGGCCTGCGAGCTGGGGCGTCGGCTCGGCGTGCCGGTGAGGCGGGCCTGGCGGCGTCGCGATGATCGCCCCCAGCATGAGCTCGGTTCGCGGGCCCGTCGTCGCATCGCGTCGGGTATGTTTGGTATCGCGTCAGGGCTGCCTCGGCACGTGGCGCTGGTCGATGACGTCATGACCACCGGGGCCACCCTTGAGCGGCTGGCGCAGGCCTGTCGCCGGGCGGGGGCACGCCGGGTAGACGCCTGGGCGCTGGCGAGGACGCCGCCACCCTGGCTCTGTTAAGCTCGGCGCCTCTCGCCTCGTTTGATATTTGTGCTTTTACCCGGAGCCCCCATGACCACGACCCCCACGCCCTTCAGTGAACTTTCTCCGCAGCGCGTGGTGGAGGCGATCGAATCACTGGGCTTGTGGCTGCCCGGCGAGCCCTTTGCGCTCAACAGCTACGAGAACCGCGTCTATCTGGTGCAGGACGATGACCGCAAGCGTTGGGTGGCCAAGTTCTACCGCCCTGACCGGTTGAGCGATGAGGCCATCGGCGAGGAGCACGCCTTCCTGCGTGAGCTCGACGATGCCGGGGTGGCGGTGGCGGCCCCCTGGCGCAACGACGCTGGCGAGAGCCTGCACCGGGCGGGGGGCTACCGCGTGGCGCTGTTTCCCCACCTGCCCGGCCAGGCGCCCGAGCTCGAGAACCCCGACCATCTGTTCGCCCTGGGTGAGCTGATAGGACGCGTGCACGAGGTGGGCCGGCGCGGCGAGTTCGCCCATCGCTGTCGGCAGGAGCCCCGCGCCATGGCCGAACAGGCTCGTCGCACGGTACTCGAGAGTCCCTGGTTGAGCGAGCGTCAGCGCAAGGCCTACGAGCGCATCTCGCAGCAGTTGATCGAGGCGCTGGCACCACCCGCGGGTGTCAGCGCACCCATGCAGAGGGTTCACGGCGACTGCCATATCGGCAATATGCTGGGGCGGGAGGATCGCTTTGCGCTGGTCGATTTCGACGACGCGATGATGGCGCCGGCGGTACAGGACCTGTGGATGCTGTTCACCGCCCAGGGGCCGGAGGAAAGGGCGATGCAGCTATCGGAGGTGATCGAGGGCTACGAGCAGGTGATCGATTTCGATCGCCAGCAGCTCGCCCTGATCGAACCGCTTCGCGCCTTGAGGTTGATGCGCCATAGCGCCTGGGTGGTGGCGCGCTGGAACGATCCGGCCTTTCCCCGGGCGTTTCCCTGGGTCGCCGACGCCGGCTACTGGGACGAGCACATCCGCCAGCTGGAGCATCAACGCCTGGCCCTGGCGGATTCCGAGCGCTGGCTGGCGGGTGGCTGACAGATGGGGTCTGGCGGACGCCGTGTGCTGTCCGCCATAGGTGGCGCTACTCGGACGGAGTGGTCTGGCTCGACGGGGTGGCCTGCTTGGTTTCGTTGTCGGCGTCTTCGCCACGACGTTCGGCGTTAAGCTGCGCAGACGGGTTGGGCATCTGCTCGATGGCCAGCGGTTCGGTTAGTTCTAGCTGAAACACGCGGTCGGCGTCCAGGCGGCAGCCGCCGTCATCGCAGGCGGCGATGCCGAACTGGCCATCCTCGTCATAGGCGCCGGCGATGAGTTCGCCGGAGTAGATGTGGCTTTCGCCGCCATCGGTCTCGACGCAGGTGAGGGCCTCGGTGGTGATACGCAGGCGTTGGCCATCGCGCTTGGCGTCGCCGACCAGCACGCAGTAGTGGGGCAGGTCGGTGCGTCCCTCGGCATCGGCGGCGGGCTTGAGCATGACATCATCGAGCCGCTGTCCGGCGGAGTCGAGGTCGATGCCTTCGATAATGCTGACATCGATGCGTGCCTGGGCGGGTAGCTCCAGGCTGTCCGCCATAGCGGGCGTCATGCTGGTCAGGGCGCTGAAGGTCAGAATGGCGACGAGGGGCGTGCTGGGCCGGGCAAGCAGGCGGCGAAGGGCAGGCATTGGCGATTCTCGCGATATGGCTGGCGAAATGCGGGCAACAGGACGGGTAGCTGCATGGAGACATGCCACCGACAGTGTCGCCTGGCACATGGACACCCTGATGACGATAGCACAGGGCTGTCGGGTGGACAGCTATCGCTCTCGTTGCGCGACACTCTGTCACGTACCTCGTCGCGACGGCGGCGGCAATCTCCTCAATCGGCCTTGGCAACGGGCTTTTGCAGCGGGCTGTCGCAAGGGGCTGTCGCAAGATCGGGTGTCGCGCCGATTTCTCGCCAATGATGGGGGGGACGGTGGGCAAAAACGCCAGGCGAACTGCGGAAGGCGACACGCTGCGGTAGACTATCGCTCACGCAATGCAAAAGCTATACTTCCAAAATTCTTTGTACAGGTTTTGTGGAGCCAGGCGGGCCGCCTGGTGTTCGCCCGAGCCGACGACTCCCCTGAAGGGCTGGATCATGACTGACGAACTCGCCAATCACTATCGACACATCATTGAGGAACTGGGCGAAGACCCGGAGCGAGAAGGGTTGGTGGATACGCCCAAGCGTGCTGCCAAGGCCATGCAGTTTCTCAACCGCGGCTACACCCAGTCGCTGGAAGAGATCGTCAATGGTGCGGTGTTTTCGTCCGAGACCGACGAGATGGTGCTGGTCAAGGACATCGAGCTGTACTCCATGTGCGAGCATCACCTGCTGCCCTTCATCGGCAAGTGCCATATCGCCTACCTGCCCAACGGCAAGGTGCTGGGACTGTCCAAGTTTGCCCGGATCGTCGACATGTACGCCCGCCGCATGCAGATCCAGGAGAATCTGACCCGTCAGATCGCCGATGCCGTGCTGCAGGTCACCGATGCCCGGGGCGTGGCCGTGGTGGTGGAGGCGCGACACCTGTGCATGATGATGCGAGGGGTCGAAAAGCAGAATTCCAGCATGACGTCCTCGGTGATGCTGGGGGCCTTCCGCGAGAAGCCGAGCACCCGTCAGGAGTTCCTGACGTTGGTCAACAGCCGCTGAGGGGCCGATTCTACGGCCGCCGCACGAAGCGCTGAAGCCGACGCTTTTCGTTTACCGCTTTCAAGCATGACGCACGGGAGGGGCCATGTCCCTGCATGTACTGGGTGACCAGCACCTGGATCACGACCTTGCCACCATCCGCATCAAGAACCTGCGGTTGAGGACCTTCATCGGCATCAAGGAGGAGGAGATCCTCAATCGCCAGGACGTGGTGATCAATGCGGTGATCCGCTACCGCGCCGACAAGGCGGTGGCGTTCAATCATATCGAACAGGCGCTCAACTACCGCACCATCACCAAGCAGGTGATCGCGCTGGTGGAGGAGAACCGCTTTCAGTTGCTGGAGCGGATGACCCGCGAAGTGCTGGACCTGATCATGAGTCACGAGCAGGTGCTGACCACCCAGGTGGAGATCGACAAGCCCCATGCGCTGCGCTTTGCCGACTCGGTGTCGATCACGCTGTCGGCCTCGAGGGCACCGCGGGATCAGGATTCGGTGAGTTGAGGCGACGGCTTCGAGTTGGCGATCGGCCAGCGGAACGCTTAGCATGAAAGCTATATGGTCGTCGCGCAGTCGCTGAAGCGTCGTCGCAAGTCAATGCAGTTTTCCGTCAAGCCCGAGCCAGGAGCCTTCATGAAAGCCCTTAACGACATGCCGCTGTTTCGCCCCTTTGCCTATATCGACGGAAGCTGGGTGGCGGCCGACAGCGGGGAGCAGATCGACATCGTCAATCCGGCCAGTGGCGAGACCATCGCCCAGGTGCCTCGCCTGGGTCGCGCCGAGACCGAGGCGGCGATCGACGCGGCCGACGCCGCCCTGCCGGCCTGGCGCGCGCTGACGGCCCAGGAGCGGGCAGACATCCTGATGAAGTGGTACGAGCTGATGCTCGAACATCAGGACGAGCTGGCCACCATCATGACCCTCGAACAGGGCAAGCCGCTCAAGGAAGCCGCCGGCGAGATCGTCTACGCCGCCAGTTTCCTGCGCTGGTTCGCCGAGGAAGGACGCCGGGTCTACGGTGAGACCATTCCGGCGGCCAAGGCCAACCAGCGTATCGTGGTGACCAAGCAGCCGGTGGGTGTCTGCGGCGCCATCACGCCTTGGAACTTCCCCGCCGCCATGATCACCCGCAAGGCCGGCGCGGCCCTGGCGGCAGGCTGCACCATCGTGGTCAAGCCGGCCAGTCAGACCCCGCTGTCGGCCACCGCGCTTGCGCTGCTTGCCGAGCGCGCCGGGGTACCGCGTGGGGTGTTCAACGTGGTGCCGGGGTCGGCCAGCGAGATCGCCGCGGCCCTGACCGAATCGCCGGTGGTGCGCAAGATCACCTTCACCGGCTCCACCGAGGTGGGGCGTACCCTGATGTCCCAGGCGGCCCAGCATATCCAGAAGATCTCGCTGGAGCTTGGCGGCAACGCACCGTTCATCGTGTTCGAGGACGCCGATCTGGACGCGGCGGTGGACGGCGCCATGGCTGCCAAGTTCCGCAATGCCGGCCAGACCTGCGTGTGTACCAATCGCTTCCTGGTGCAGTCCAGCGTCATCAACGCCTTCAGCGAGAAGCTGGCGGTGGCCATGAACAGCGAACTGACTGTCGGCGACGGCACCACCGAGGGTGTCAACATCGGACCGCTGATCGACGACAAGGCGGTGGGCAAGGTCAACGAGCATGTCCAGGACGCGGTGGACAAGGGTGCCGAGCTGTGGATCGGTGGCCACCCCCATCCGCTGGGTGGCAACTACTTCACGCCGACCCTGGTCAGCGGTGCCACCAGCGAGATGAAGGTGGCCCGGGAAGAGACCTTTGGTCCGCTGGCGGCGGTATTCCCCTTCGATGACGAGGAGGACGCCATCGAACTGGCCAACGACACCGAGTTCGGTCTGGCGGCCTACTTCTACTCGAAGGACCTGGGCCGGGTGTGGCGAGTGGCCGACGCCCTCGAGTACGGCATGGTCGGCATCAATACCGGCCTGATCTCCAACGCCGCGGCGCCCTTCGGTGGGGTCAAGGCCTCCGGCCTCGGTCGCGAAGGCGGGCACCAGGGCCTGGCCGAGTTCCTCGAGACCAAGTACCTGTGCATCGACCTCGGCGAGTAAGCCTCAGACTGCCGCCATCCTGCAGGTGGCGGCAGCGCGCTCAGCGATAGCACACACACAAGGGCCCCGACGCATGCGTCGGGGCCCTTGTCGTAGATTGGCGCTTAGATTGGCGGGCGGCTCCTGGGTGGGCCGGAACCGGCGGGACCTGGGGCCCCGCCGTGCCGCCACGCGACCGCGTCAGTGGCGGAAGTGGCGCATACCGGTAAACACCATGGCGATGCCGGCCTCGTTGGCGGCGTCGATGACCTCCTGGTCACGCATGGAGCCGCCGGGCTGGATCACCGCGGTGATGCCGGCGCTGGCGGCGGCGTCGATGCCGTCACGGAAGGGGAAGAAGGCGTCGCTGGCCATCACCGAGCCGGGCACCGAGAGGCCTTCGTCGGCGGCCTTGATGCCGGCGATGCGGGCCGAGTAGACACGGCTCATCTGGCCGGCGCCGACGCCGATGGTCTGGCCTTCCTTGACGTAGACGATGGCGTTGGACTTGACGAACTTGGCGACCTTCCAGGCGAAGGCCAGGTCACGCATCTCCTGCTCCGAGGGCACGCGCTCGGAGACCACTGTCAGGTCGTCGCGGGTGACCGTGCCCAGATCGCGGTCCTGGACCAGCAGACCGCCGGTGACGCGCTTGAGGTCGTGGGCCGGTGCCATCTGGCCGGGCCAGTTGGCGCTGACGTCGAGCAGGCGCACGTTCTTCTTCTCGGCGACGATGGCCTGGGCCTCGTCGCTGACCCCGGGGGCGATGATCACCTCGACGAACTGACGATCGATGATGGCGCGGGCGGTGTCGGCGTCCAGCGGCACGTTGAAGGCGATGATGCCGCCAAAGGCGCTGGTGGGATCGGTGGCGAAGGCCTTGTCGTAGGCCGCAAGAGCGCTCTCGCCCACGGCCACGCCGCAGGGATTGGCGTGCTTGACGATGACACAGGCGGTGTCGTCGAAGCTCTTGACGCACTCGAGCGCGGCGTCGGTGTCGGCCACGTTGTTGAACGACAGCGGCTTGCCCTGCAGGGTGACGGCGGTGGAGACGCTGGGTTCGCTGGCGCCTTCTTCCACGTAGAACGCCGCCTGCTGGTGGGGGTTCTCGCCGTAACGCATGGACTGCTTCTTGGTCAGCTGCAGGTTGTAGGTGCGCGGGAAGCCGTCCTCTGCGCCCTCGACCCGACGGCCAAGATAGTCGGCGATGGCACCGTCGTATCCGGCGGTGTGTTCAAAGGCCTTGACCGCGAGGTCGAAGCGGGTGGCCTGGGCCAGCGCGCCGCCGTTGTCACGCATCTCTGCGATCACCCGGTCGTAGTCGTCGGCGTTGACCACGATGCTGGTGTAGGCATGATTCTTGGCGCAGGCGCGCACCATGGTGGGGCCGCCGATGTCGATGTTCTCGATGGCGTCTTCCAGGCTGCAGTCAGGACGCGCCACGGTGGCGGCAAAGGGGTAGAGGTTGACCACCACCATGTCGATGGGCGCGATGTCATGCTCGGCCATGACCTCGTCGTCCTGGCCGCGACGCCCGAGGATGCCGCCGTGGATCCTGGGGTGCAGGGTCTTGACACGGCCATCCATGATCTCGGGAAACCCGGTGTGCTCGGACACCTCGGTGACGGCGATGGCGTTGTCGGCCAGCAGGCGGTAGGTGCCGCCGGTGGACAGCAATTCGACGCCCATGTCGGCGAGGGCGCGGGCGAAGTCGACGATACCGGTCTTGTCCGACACGCTGATCAGGGCGCGACGAACGGCGAGAGAGGAGGGCTGGGCCATGGGGATGTCTCTGTTGCGAAGGGAAGCGAAGGGCGCCTTGGCGCAGAAAAGGGAGCCGTGGGCTCCCTTGGGGTCGGGTCAGATCAGTTCGTAGTGCTTGAGCTTCTTGCGCAGGGTGCCACGGTTGAGTCCGAGCATCTCTGCGGCACGGGTCTGGTTGCCGTTGGTGTAGACGAGCACCGACGACAGCAGAGGCGCCTCGACCTCGGCCATCACCATGGCGTGGAGGTCGGTGACGGTGCCGCCGTCGAGATGGTCGAAGTAGCGTTCCATGGCGGCGAACACAGCCTCGCGCAGGGGACGTTCGTCACTGGCCTGCGGTGCGGAGGGTGCCAGGCCGTCGAGGCCACGCTGAGAGGTGTCGAGTTTGGAGGCGGACACCGACTGGTCGATGGGTTGCTGGCTGGTCATGCGGCACGGGTTCCATGGTGTGCCACGGCCCTGGCCACGCGCTCGGGGGCGCTGGCGGGGTCGTGACGAAAGAGTTCGTCGATAAAGTCGCGCTGGGCCTGGGTCGAGGTCAGGCCGTTGAAGGTGGCCTTGAGCTGGCGACGGCCATCATCGTCGAGGCGTCGATCGCTGGACAGGTACCAACCCAGATGCTTGCGCGCGATGCGCACGCCCATGTGGTCACCGTAGAAGGCGTGCAGGGCATCGAGGTGAGAGCCGAGGACGTCGCGTCGTTCCGCGTCGGAAGGCGCCGGCAGGATTTCGCCATGGCGCAGATAGTGGCTGATCTCGCGGAAGATCCAGGGGTTGCCCTGGGCGCCTCGACCCACCATCACCGCATCCGCACCAGTATAGTCGAGTACGCGCCGAGCCTTTTCGGGAGACGTGATATCGCCGTTGGCAAAGACGGGGATGCTGACCCTTGATGCCACCTCGGCGATGGTCTCGTACTCGGCTTCGCCCTGATAGCGTTGCTGGCGATGACGGCCGTGGACGGCCAGCGCCTGGATACCGGCATCTTCCGCCAGCCGGGCGATGCGCACCGCGTTGTTGGATTCGGCGCACCAGCCGGTGCGGATCTTCAGGGTCACCGGCACGTCGACGGCGGCCACCACCGCATCGAGGATCTCCGCCACCAGCGCTTCGTCCCGCAGCAGGGCAGAGCCCGCGGCCTTGTTGCAGACCTTCTTGGCCGGACAGCCCATGTTGATGTCGATGATCTCGGCGCCCTGTTCGGCGTTTAGGCGGGCGGCGGTGGCCAGCATCTCGGCGTCGCCGCCGGCGATCTGCACCGCCCTGGGGCCGGGTTCGCCCCGGTGGTCCATGCGCAGGCGCGACTTGCGGGTGTGCCACAGGCTGGGATCGGAGGTGACCATCTCGCCCACCACCAGTCCCGCGCCCAGGCGACGACAGAGCGCGCGGAAGGGGCGGTCGGTGACCCCGGCCATAGGCGCAAGGATCACCGGGCCGGCCAGCTGATGCGGGCCAATGCAGGTGGTGATGCCTGAATCTTGCTGTTGCACCATGGGGGATCTGGGATCGTGGTCTGACATGGGAGCTGCCGTCGTTCCGGGGCTGCATATCATACGCCTCGAAGCACCGTTGGTGAAGGCGTGTTCGAGACGTTTTAATGCGAAAGGCTGCCCGGTGACAGCCTCTCGTGGCGCGATGTTCAGTCCTTGGTGGGGCGCCGGCCGCTAAGCCGCACCCAGCCTTCACGGACTTCCGGCTCGTCCATGAAAAGTCCCTCGTGGCGGTAGGCGTCGATCACCTCGTCGGCCTGGGCCTCGAGGATGCCAGACAGCGCCAGGCGACCACCGTCGGCGACATGGCCGGCGATGGTCGGGGCCAGTTCCACCAGCGGACCGGCCAGGATATTGGCCACCACCAGGGTGAAGCGCTCCTCGCCCATCTGCTCCGGGTAGCGCAACGTCAGGCGCGACTCGTCGATGGCGTTGCGCTCGGCGTTGTCACGACTGGCGCTGAGCGCCTGCGGGTCGATGTCGGTGCCGATGGCTCGGGCGGCACCCAGCTTGAGTGCGGCGATGGCAAGGATGCCGGAGCCACAGCCGACGTCGAGCAGTTCGATGCCGTCGAGTTCGCCGTCGAGCGCCAGCCCATCGAGCCACTCGAGACACAGTGCGGTGGTGGGGTGGGTGCCGGTACCGAAGGCCAGTCCCGGGTCCAGATGCAGATTGACCGCGTCATCCTCGGGCGGCTGGTGCCAGCTCGGCACGATCCACAGTCGCTGACCCATGCGCAGGGGCTCGAAGCTGTCCATCCACTCGCGCTCCCAGTCGCGGTCATCGATCAGCTCGTGCTCGATGACCGGGCAGGGCTCGCCGGGCAGGGATTCGGCCCAGGCGGCAGACAGCCGCTCGAGCATGTCCGCCAGACCGTCGAGGTCATCGTAGAGACCGGTGAGAATGGTCTGGTCCCACAGTGGGGTGGTGCCCCGGTCCGGCTCGAACACCGGATCGTCGTGGGCGTCCTGCAGGGTGATCGCGGTGGCGCCTTCGGCCAGCAGCAGTTCCTCCAGCAGTTCCGCCTGCTGTGGTGGGACCTCGGCCTTGAGTTGAAGCCAGGGCATGGCGGTATTCCTCTTCGGTCTGGTGCAACGTCAACGGGGCGGCCTGGGCCGCCCCGTTGTCACGCTCTTGGTGCAAAGCCGCCGTGCTACTGCGCGAGCTTCTTCTCGAGGTAGTGAATATTGACGCCACCCTGCTGGAAGTAGCCGTCGCGCACCAGGTCCTTGTGCAGGTCGGTGTTGGTCTTGATGCCTTCCACCAGCAGCTCGTCCAGGGCGTTGCGCATGCGCGTCAGCGAGGTCTCGCGGTCGGCGCCCCAGGTGATCAGCTTGCCGATCAGCGAGTCGTAGTGGGGCGGCACCGTGTAGCCGGTGTACAGGTGGGAGTCCATGCGCACGCCGAGACCGCCCGGAGGATGGTACAGCGTGACCTTGCCCGGAGAAGGCATGAAGGTGCGAGGATCCTCGGCGTTGATGCGGCACTCGAAGGCGTGGCCGTTGAGCTCGACATCTTCCTGGCGGATCGACAGCGGCAGGCCGGAGGCGATGCGCAGCTGCTCGCGCACGATATCCACGCCGGTGACCATCTCGGTGACCGGGTGCTCCACCTGGACGCGGGTGTTCATCTCGATGAAGAAGAACTCACCGTCCTCGTAGAGGAACTCGAAGGTGCCGGCGCCGCGATAGCCGATTTCCACGCAGGCTTCGCGACAGGCTTCCAGCACCTTGGCGCGGGCGTCCGGATCCAGGCCCGGCGCGGGTGCTTCTTCCAGCACCTTCTGGTGGCGGCGCTGCAGCGAGCAGTCGCGGTCATACAGGTGGATGGCATTGCCCTGGCCGTCGGCCAGCACCTGAACCTCGACGTGACGCGGCTTCTCGAGGAACTTCTCCATGTACACGGTGCCGTCGCCGAAGGCCGAGTGGGCCTCGGTGCGAGTCACGGTGACCGCGGAGATCAGGTGGGCTTCGGTGTGCACCACGCGCATGCCACGTCCGCCGCCGCCGGCGGCGGCCTTGATGATCACCGGGTAGCCGATGCGCCGGGCGGTGGCCAGCAGCTCGCCTTCATCGTCGCCCAGCGGCCCGTCGGAGCCTGGCACCGTGGGCACGCCGGCCTTCTTCATCGCTTCGATGGCGCTGACCTTGTCGCCCATCAGGCGAATGGTCTCGGCGCGCGGGCCGATGAAGGTGAAGCCGGAGCGCTCGACCTGCTCGGCAAAGTCGGCATTCTCGGAGAGGAAGCCGTAGCCGGGGTGGATGGCGCTGGCGTCGGTCACCTCGGCCGCGCTGATCAGCGAGGGGATATTGAGGTAGGACTGGGCCGAGGAAGCGGGGCCGATGCACACCGCCTCATCGGCGAGCCGCACGTGCATCAGTTCGCGGTCGGCCTTGGAGTGGACCGCAACCGTCTTGATCCCGAGCTCCTTGCAGGCCCGCAGGATGCGAAGAGCGATCTCGCCGCGGTTGGCGATAAGAACCTTGTCCAACATGGTGGTGTCCGCCGAAAGTGAATGATCAGGGAAGACGCAAGTCTTCTCAGGAGATGACAACCAGGGGCTGGTCGAACTCGACGGGCTCGCCGTCCTCGACCATGAAGGCCTCGATCACGCCGTCACGATCGGCTTCGATCTGGTTCATCATCTTCATCGCTTCGACGATGCAGATGGTGTCACCCTTGCGCACGCTGGCGCCGACTTCCACGAAAGGCTTGGCGCCGGGTGCCGGGGAGCGGTAGAAGGTGCCGACCATCGGCGAGACCACGGCCTGGCCCTGGTAGCTCGGGCCGCTGTCGGCGCTGGGTGCGGGAGCTTCGGCCGGGGCCTGGGCAGGTGCGGCCGCCGGTGCAGCGGGTGCGCCCCAGGGTTGGGCGGCGGGTGCCGGCTGCCAGCTGCCACCCTGCGGATGACGGCTGATGCGGACCGATTCTTCACCTTCCTGGATCTCGATTTCGCTGATGTTGGACTCTTCCAGCAGTTCAATCAGCTTCTTGACCTTACGAATATCCATGACGTTGTCTCGATCGTGTGAAGTGTCTACCGGGCGCTGTAAACCCGGTCCAAGTCGTTAGAGATCGCGGCAAGATGGCGGCTCTTGGCGTCTCTATCGTGTCAGAATTCAGAGTAGTGCGGAGTTTGCCGAAAATTGCGAAGGTTGTCCAGCGAGGCCGAACGCTGTTCGCTGTCACCTTCACCCGCTGGTGGTAGCCGCCTGGGCGCCGTCGAGGGCGCGGCTGACTGCGGCGATATGGCCGGCCAGGGCAGCGGCATCGAGTTCGCCCTGGATACGTGCCTGACGAAGCTCCTGGTCCCCGTCGAAGAACAGAAGACTCGGTGGGCCGAACAGACCCAGATGGTCGAGCACCTCACGACTCACGGCGTTGGTGTCGGTCACATCGACGTCGATCCAGCGGAAGCCGGCGAGGGCCTCGCGTACCCGGGGGTCGGGAAACACCTCGCGCTCCATCACCTTGCAGGAAATGCACCATTCGGCGGTGACGTTGACGAAGGCGGGGGTCGTGGACTCGGCCAGGGCCGCCTGAAGCTGGCCCAGGCTCTCGACGATGCGATCGGGATGGGCCGCCTCGATAGAGCTGCTCGTCGCGCTCATGGGGCCGGCGGCCAGGGGGCGAAGGGGATCGCCACCGCCACGGGCGGCGCCGATGACCAGCGCGATGCCCCACACCAGCAGCACGATACCGGCGCCCTGGCGGACCCGCGGCC
>NZ_JAMXRY010000071.1:0-19544 GCF_024124525.1 Halomonas sp. OfavH-34-E
AGCGCGAGGCGGCCGAGCGTGAAGCACGTCGCCAGGCCCGTCGTCAGGCCGCCACCCGGCGCGGCCAGGAGCGTGACGCAAGCAGCGCCAAGGATAGCTCAGCCGACACCAAGGGAACCGCCAGCGTCGCGGACGTGCGTGGCCTACGCATCGCCCAGGCAGCCGCCAAGGCCGCGGCACGCAAGGCTGAGAAGGCGCTGGAGCGCGCCGCCCAGCAGCAGCAATCGGCGGATGTCCTCGCCGACCTCGAGACTCAACTGGATACCGCCAGACAGCACCTCGCCGCCGCCGATGCTCGGCTCAAGGCCGCCCGTCAGGAGGAAACCCGGCCATGAGCCACCTTCACCGCCACACCAGCGCAGACAGCGCTCGTCGTGGACACGACAGCGCTACCTTGATGCGTCGGGTGACGCTGGCCTGCCTGCCCGGACTCATCACCCAGAGCTGGTTCTTCGGCCTTGGCGTCGTCACCAACGTCATCACCGCAGCGGCCTGCTGTGTGCTGATCGAGGCGATGATGCTGGTGGCGCGTCGGCGGCCCGTCTCGCCGACCATCGCTGATGGCAGCGCCCTGTTGACCGGGGTGCTACTGGGTGCGGCGCTGCCGACGGGCACCAGCCTGTGGCTGATCCTGATCGGCTCGCTTGCCGCCGTGGCGGTGGCCAAGCACCTTTACGGCGGACTCGGCCAAAACCTGTTCAACCCCGCCATGGTGGGCTACGCCCTGCTGCTGGTGTCCTTCCCCACCCAGATGAGCCTGTGGCCCGCACCCTCGGGGCTATTCGGCCCCGACGCCGTCGAGCCCTCGACCTGGCTGGCACGCTGGCTGGGCCAGCACCCAGCAGCCGCACTGGATGCGCTGAGCGGTGCCACACCGCTGGACGCCTACCGCCATCGCGCCGCAGACGCCAGCCTCGCCGAGCTAGTGGCACCAGCGGCGCTGGAGACCTGGCGCAACGTCGCCCTGGCCTGGCTGGCCGGAGGTCTTTACCTGCTCTACCGCCGGCTGATCGACTGGCGCCTGCCGCTGTCCATGCTCGCCTCCATGGCCTTGCTCGCCTGGCTGTTCGATCAACTGTCGGCCAGCGGCGGAGTCGGCTTCCACCTGCTCGGGGGCGCGGCCATGTTCGGCGCCTTCTTTATCGTCACCGACCCGGTCAGTGCCGCCAGCGGTCGTCGTGCACGCCTGGCTTATGGTGCCGGCATCGGCGCCCTGACGATGATCATCCGTGCCTACGGCGGCTACCCTGACGCCGTGGCCTTCGCCGTGCTGCTGATGAACCTGGCCGCCCCCCTGCTCGACCAGCTGGTGCCCGACCGGTCATCGAATGCTCGAGCCACCCGGAGGCACAACGATGACGGTTAGCCAGCGACACCGCCCTGGTCAAGAACGCTGATGGACGACCGCCTCACTTGGAAAGCACTGATAGACTGCGCTGATGAATAGCCCTGATAGCAACACGTCGGCTCCGCGAACACTGGCCGTGAAACTTGCCCTGTTCGCCCTGGTGACCCTGGGTGCGGTCAGCCTGACCCAGGCGCTCAGCGAGGGGCGTATCGAGGCCAATCGCCAGGCCCACCAGGACGCCCTACTGCAAAGCCTGGCGCCTCAGGGCACCGCCAGGCTGGTGCCGGCGCCGGCCGGTGACCAAGGCTGGCAGGCGCTGGACGAAAGCGGCACGCTGCTCGCCACCCTGCAACCCTCTTCAGCGCTCGGCTACGCAGGCCCCGTCGAGGTGCTGGTGGCACTGACACCGCAGCGGCGTGTCACGGCAGTGCGCGTCGTCGATCACCGCGAGACGCCGGGGCTTGGCGACGCCATCGAGCGCCGCAAGGGCCCCTGGATCGATCAGTTCGAAGGCCTCGCGCGCCACCAGCTGGACCTGGCCCCGCAGGGCGCCATCGAAGCCCTGACCGGTGCCACCATCACCTCTCACGCCGTCATCCAGGCGGTGAACGAAGCGATGATGACTGCCGGGTCGCCGCGTGATACGCCAGACGCCAGTAACCAGGAGCCCAGCCCATGACCCGCAGCGACGCTCGCGACATCGCCATCAAGGGGCTGTGGAGCAACAATCCCGCCCTGGTCCAGTTGCTCGGCCTGTGTCCGCTACTGGCCGTCACCGGCAGTGTGGTCAATGGCCTGGGGCTCGGGATCGCCACCCTGGGGGTGATGCTCGGCGCCAGCGCCTCGGCCTCGGCGCTGCGCCACCAGGTACGCCCTGAGGTACGCCTGCCGGCCTTCGTGTTGATCATCGCTGCCTTCGTGACCTGCGTCGAACTGGCCATGGCGGCGCTGGCCTACGAGCTCTACCAGGTGCTCGGCATCTTCCTGCCGCTGATCGTCACCAATTGCGCCATCCTGGCTCGGGTCGAGGCCTTTGCCTCCCGCCAACCGCTCAAGCCGGCCCTGTTCGACGCCCTGATGAACGGCCTCGGCTTCTCTCTGGTGCTGGTGTTGATCGGGGGTATCCGCGAACTGCTGGGGCAAGGCACCCTGTTCGCCGGCATGGACCTGCTGCTGGGCGACGCAGCCGGTGATTGGACACTGCACCTGCCGGGTGATGGCGGCATGCTGTTTCTGGTGCTGCCGCCAGGCGCCTTTCTGGTCACCGGGCTGCTGATCGCCGCCAAGAACGCCATCGACGACGCCGTGAAGCGCCGCCGCCCGGCGCCGACCCGGACGCCCGGGGACGAACGCCGGGTGCGGGTTACCGGAGTCGTGCGCTGAAGATCCGCCCGGCCTGGCCCGCTGTCGATTCAGCCCCTGGCTTGCCAACCAAAGAGACGAGCATGAACGCTGCCAAACGCCACGAGATCTTTACCCGCCTGCGGACCCACAATCCCGAGCCGACCACCGAGCTCAACTGGAGCACACCGTTTGAACTGCTGGCCGCGGTACTGCTGTCGGCGCAGGCCACCGACGTCGGCGTCAACAAGGCCACCGCTCGCCTGTTCCCCGTGGCCAACACACCCCAGGCGATCATCGATATCGGGATCGACGCGCTCAAGGAACACATCAAGACCATCGGCCTTTTCAACACCAAGGCCGAAAACCTGATGAAGACCTGCCATCTGCTGATCGAGCGCCATGGCGGCGAGGTGCCGGCCACCCGTCCGGCGCTGGAGGCCCTGCCCGGGGTCGGACGCAAGACCGCCAACGTGATACTCAACACCGCCTTCGGCCAGCCCACCATCGCCGTGGACACCCACATCTTCCGGGTCTCCAACCGCACCGGCATCGCCAAGGGCAAGAACGTGGTGGAGGTCGAGGAACGGCTGGTGCGCCACGTCCCCCGCGAGTTTCGCCAGGACGCCCACCACTGGTTGATCCTCCATGGCCGCTATACCTGCGTAGCGCGCAAGCCTCGCTGCGGCAGCTGTGTCATCGAGGATCTGTGCGAGTTCAAGGACAAGACCGACATCTAGACCTTGCATGGGCCGCGACTGCACCCAGCGACGGTTTTCGCCCGTCCTGGCCCCCAGCACCACAGACGAAAGCGCTCGCCGGCAACAGCGCCATCACCAAGGATGCGTGCCGGAAGCCGGAAGCCGGAAGCCGGAAGCCAGGCAAATTACGCCAAAGTTCAAGCGCAGCCGGCGGCCAGACGCGTTAGCCTGAGGGCCCAAGTCTCAACATGAGCGGTTAACGATGCAGGAAGTGCTACAGCAACTCTGGATTCCGCTGGCCATGGCCGTGAGCTTTGGCGCCTTCACCGGCTCGCTGTTCCGGCTAAGTGGCCGCCCGGGCTCCGAGCGGCCACTGATGTTCCCGGTGCTTGGCCTGCTCGGCGGCCTGACCGCCTTCATGATCCACCAGGTGCTGGTGTGGACGGTGGGCGCGCCGACCTGGCTGTTACCGATCCTGGTGGTGCTCCAGGTCTGGCTGTGGCTCGGGCCGCTGGGTCCGAAGATCCCCCGCCGGGAACAGGACCCACGAGAATGATCGTCTCCCCGTCAGACTGGCGACCACAAGAGGCGCCCCTGCCATAGCAGGGGCGCCTCTTTGTTGGCCAATACTGTCCGACGAACAGTGCCTGAACGTTAGAACGTCACCGAGCGCAGGCATAATTCCAGGCTTTCTACGAAAAGTCGGCGAGCGCAGGCACTCTTCATGCAAGCCCTATTGGCGAGTGGACGGGCACGGCGCCCCACAGGGCGCACAGGCGCTGGCGTCACGCTGGTTCAGCGAGGTGCGAGCGTGGCCGTCGCCCATGTTGAAGGCGAAGGTGGGACTGGCCAGGTGGTCGGCCATGATCAATACCAGAATCGCCAGCAACAGACCGATGACGCGGCTTCGATGATAGGCGGCTTTCATGGGAATCACCTTGAACAATGGATCAGTGGGTCGGTCGATCAGTTGGGCAGCCGGAACCAGGGGCGCAGGCGAATCCCCACCAGCGAACCGACGAAGGCGCAGGCGAACCACACCCAGGCGTGCAGGCTGCCCGAGGCCAGTCCCGAAAACAGCGCGCCGATATTGCAGCCGAAGCCCAGCCGGGCACCGTAGCCCAGCAGCAGGCCGCCGATGATCGCCGCCAGGAACTGACGTCCCTCGATGGGCTTGCGACTGGCTTCATTGAAGCGATTGGCCAGACCCGCCGCCAGCATGGCACCCAGCAGCAGACCGAAGTTCATCACCGAGGTGATGTTCACCAGCACCGAATCGGCCAGCGCCATGGCCGGGTAGTCCCAGGTCCAGAACTCGAACTGACTCATGTCCACGCCGATGGCCTGCAACGCCTTGGCGCCCCAAAGATTGAAGGCGAAGGTGATGCCCCAGGGCGCCCCGCCGATGGCCAGGGTCAGGGTGTTGCCGATCGCCAGCACCAGGATCGCCCAGACGAAGGGCCAGCGTCCCTGCACCAGGGTGCGCAGCACCCCGCCTTCGGCAGGTGCCAGGCGCAGCTCGGAGCGCTCCAGCGAACCATGGGCGCGGCGTTCCACGCGATTGACCCACAGCATCACCAGCGCCAGTCCCGCCCACTGTACCGCGATGGCGCCGATGACCCCGACACTGTCGATCAGGCTGACAGGATCCAGGCTCGGCAGGTCGAGCCACCACGGCAGGTGGATCGAACCGACCACCGCACCGATGATGAAGAACGCAAGTGTCACCAGCATGCGCAGGTTGCCGGCGCCGACGGTAAACAGCGTGCCTGAGCCACAGCCTCCACCGAGCTGCATGCCCAGGCCGAACACGAAGGAGCCCACCACCAGCGAGGTGCCGATGGGCGCCACCGCCCCCACCATGCCGGGCTCTCCGCTGCCGAGCAGCGGAATCATCAGCGCAGAGGTCAGTGCAAACAGGATCAACTGGGCACGCATGCCGGCGCCGCGACGCTTGGTGACCAGGTTGCGCCAGCCGGCGGTAAAGCCAAAGGCCCCATGGTAGAGCGCCATCCCCAGCGCGATACCGACGCCGAACAGCGCCACCAGGAAAGGAGCGGTCTCGAGCCACACCAGCCCGCCCAGGATCAGCATCCCGGCCAGGGCCACGCCGACGACGAAACGATCGACAGGAAGGCGGCCCTGGACGGGGGCCGCAGCGGAAGTCTGTGTCATGGTAGTGATCTACTCGTGATGAGAGGGCCACGCCGGCGACCCGGGGTCGGCGGCGTGGCGATAGCGTCAAACCCTGCCATCCAGCAACAGGTCCGGCACGGACGCAGAAGCGAGGCAACGATAACGTAGCAAAGGCGCAGCAATTGCGCGAAATCGACGCTTTAACAAGGCGCCAACCGGAGCCTCAGGGCAGCCGGAGCCTCAGAGCGATCAGTCGTCACCAAGGCCCAGGGCGTCGAGCACCTTGCCCAGTCCCTGCTTGGCCACCGCCAACGGGCGTGACTCGTCCTGGGTCCACTCGGCCATGGAGCCGTCATACAGTGCCACATTGTCGAAGCCGGCGATTTCGCTGAGCACGAACCAGTCGGTGGCGGCCCAGTGGCCGGTGTTGCAGAAGGCCACGGTCTTGGCGCTGGCGTCCAGCTCGGCCGCCTGTATCCGCGAGGTCACCTGGGCGGTGTCCAGACGCCAGGCGCCGCCATCGTTGGCCAGCAGGCTCTGGTGAGGCAGGTTCAAGGCACCCGGGATGGTGCCGGGGGCCGCCGCCGCCGGCGACTGATTGTCCCCCTTGAAGTAATCCTCGGGGCGAGCGTCGACCAGCTGCCCCTGGGACTCCCGTGCGGCCTCGACCTCTTCAGTGGTGGCCAGCAGTGACTCGTCCAGGGCGCCCTCGAAGCGCACCGGGTCGGGATATTCGACGGGGCCACTGACGACCTCCAGCCCCTGTTCCTTCCAGCCCGCAAAGCCACCGTCGAGGATCGCCACCTGGTCATGGCTGAGTACCTTGAAGGTCCAGTAGACCCGTGCCGCGCTGCCGAAGTCGGTGGCACCCGTGCCCGCCGGCACCAGCACCACGGTATCGTCGTTGTCGATACCGAGCCCACCGATCAGCCGCTGTAGACTCGACACCGGCGGCATCACCCCGGTGACGCCGTCACGGCTCTCGCGCCAGCCGTCTTCGGTATAGCTCGAGTACAGGCTGCCCGGGATATGGGCGTCTTCGAAGCTCGAGCGATCGCCGCCATTGTCGATGCTGGAGCGAATGTCCAGCACCACCAGATTATCGTTGTCCAGATGCTCGCTCAGCCAGGCGGGGCTGACCAGCGGATCGACCTCAAGCGCCTGGGCGGAGCCTGCCACCAGCAAGGCACCGGCAAATGTCAGGGACCTCAGCATGATCTTGACCTCCTAGGTGGGTGTTGACGCCCATTATCCCGCTCGGAGCAGCAAACTCAATATGCTTGCAATGAATAATAATTTTCATGCTCATAACTAGCCGACATGAATATTCGCTCCAGCGAATGCCGAGCAACGCAGCAGGCGCAATGCCTTGTCATGCAAGGCGCTTGGTAGCACACCCCTCGTGCACGCGCCTCGTGCACGCCCCTACTGTCACGCTCCTCATGCAAGGTCCTTCCCAGACGGTCTTTCCCACAAGGTCCTTCCCAGACGGTCCTTCGGCCATACCCACAGGATCCTTTCTGCCAGGCGATACGCGAGCGGCCTTCCCCACCAGGTTACAGCGACAGTTCGCCTCCCCGTTCGACGGCGCGGACATAGCCGGGCCGTTGGCGACAGCGCTCGACAAAGGCGCCAAGCTGCGGGTGGTCGCCCAGCTGGCCACGACCTTCCAGCGCCAGCAGCGGGAAGCTCATCTGTATGTCGGCGGCACTGAAGCGCTCGCCCGCGAACCATTCTCGCCCTTCCAGGCTGTGCTCCCAGAAGTCCATCAGACGGCGGATCTCCGGCCCCAGATACTGCTTGCGCACGCCCTCGGCAAAGAGCCGGCCCAGCGGCCGCATCAGCGCCGGCACCGGCGGTTTGCCGAGTCGGCTGAACACCAGATTCATGACCAGTGGCGGCATGGCCGAGGCCTCGGCGTGGTGCATCCAGAACACGAAGTCGGTGGTGTCGGCCCTTGACGGCTCGGGCCACAGTCGATGCTCGGTATCGAAGCGCCTGAGCAGGTAGTCGATGATGGCGCCGCTCTCCGCCACCACGCGGCTACCTGCGTCTTCATCGGTGATCACCGGGGACTTGCCCAGCGGGTGCACCTGCTTGAGTGCGGCGGGTGCCAGCATGGTCTTCTGATCTCTGGCGTACTGGCGGATCTCGTAGTCCACGCCCAGCTCTTCCAGCAGCCAGACGATACGCAGCGAACGCGAATTTTCCAGATGGTGCACGACGATCATGGGGCTCTCCTTGGAACGAGTCATGCCTTGAGGCGGGTCTTTCCCTGAGACAGGCAATGGCCTGAAGTGTGGCTCTCCCCGACATGGGCCGGGGCGTGTTGGATGGGCTGACGGGCGCGGCGACGACCTGCATGAAACAACCGCCCCACAGACACAAACGGCGCCCCGGAGGGCGCCGTTGTCGCGGTGAGCAATCAGCGCGGTTCGAACATCTCGTCGCCGACTTCATCGATGTAGCGTTCGGCCTTCTGCCGCATCAGGGCGTCACAGGCTTCGCGTCCCGGCACCAGGTCAGAACGCTCGAACCGATGCTCCAGGGTCTCGCCGCCCTCGATGGGCTTGCGGATGACACCGCTGACGCGGAACTGACCGCCCTGCTCCTCGGGTTGCGAGATGATCAGGTAACCACGGTACTCGACCGCTTCGGCCTCGGGCGCGGCCCGGGACGACGACTTGCCGTCCCCCTTGAACAGCGCTCCGAACAGTTGCTTCAGCATGGGAACTCCTTTGGCCTGTCGCGCGACGTTACCACTCAGTCCTGACGACGCCCCTTGCCGGCAGCGATGCGCAGACGCAGGGCGTTGAGCTTGATGAAGCCTTCGGCGTCCTTCTGGTCGTAGGCGCCCTGGTCATCCTCGAAGGTGGCGATGGACTCGTCGAACAGCGACTCGTCGGAGCGGCGACCGGCGACGATGGCGTTGCCCTTGTAGAGCTTCATGCGCACCACACCGGAGACGTTCTTCTGGGTCTCGTCGATGGCCGCCTGCAGCATGCGGCGCTCGGGGCTCCACCAGTAGCCGTTGTAGATCACCTCGGCGTACTTCGGCATCAGCTCGTCTTTCAGGTGGGCCTCTTCGCGGTCGAGGGTCAGCGACTCGATGGCGCGGTGAGCACGCAGCATGATGGTGCCCCCGGGTGTCTCGTAGCAGCCGCGGGACTTCATGCCGACGTAGCGGTTCTCGACGATGTCGAGACGGCCGATACCATTGTCGCCACCCAGCTTGTTGAGCTTCTCGAGTACTTCGTGGGGCTTCATCGGCTCGCCGTCGATGGCCACGATGTCACCCTTGTCGAAGGTCAGCTCGACGTAGGTCGGGGTATCGGGAGCGGCCTCCGGCGACACGCTCCAGCGCCACATGTCTTCCTCGGCCTCGGCCCAGGGATCCTCGAGGATGCCGCCCTCGTAGGAGATATGCAGCAGGTTGGCGTCCATGGAGTACGGCGACTTCTTCTTCTTGCTGAAGTCCACCGGAATATCGTGCTGCTGGCAGTAGGCCATCAGCTTCTCGCGGGAGTTGAGATCCCACTCGCGCCACGGGGCGATCACCTTGACGCCGGGCTTGAGCGCATAGCCGCCAAGCTCGAAACGCACCTGATCGTTGCCCTTGCCGGTGGCGCCGTGAGAAATCGCGTCGGCACCGGTCTGGTTGGCGATCTCGATCAGGCGGCGGGCGATCAGCGGACGGGCGATGGAGGTGCCCAGCAGGTACTCGCCCTCGTAGATGGTGTTGGCGCGGAACATCGGATACACGTAGTCGCGCACGAATTCTTCGCGCAGGTCCTCGATGTAGATTTCCTTGACGCCGAGGGCCTCGGCCTTGGCACGGGCAGGCTCGACTTCCTCGCCCTGACCGATGTCAGCGGTGAAGGTCACCACCTCGCAGTCGTACGTTTCCTGCAACCACTTGACGATGACGGATGTGTCCAGTCCGCCGGAATAGGCGAGCACGACCTTCTTTACATCGGACATGCTAGGGGCTCCTTCTTGTAACCAACCATGGTGTGACCAACGCATTCGCGGCGCGAATAACGCCCGAAGAGCGCCGATTATAGCGTGCATCTGGGGTGCCGAATACCGGCCACGGGACGCCGCTGCCCCAAACTGCTAGACTTTCGCCGTTTCGGCCTGCCAACAGCAGGCCCCCTGACCCCACACGGCCCGACTAAGGAGAGGTGCATGAGCGAGCTGATCGCCCGCGAACTCATGGCGCAACGTTTTCGCAGTTTTCTGCCGGTGGTGGTGGATATCGAGACCGGCGGCTTCAACCCGGAATCCGACGCCCTGCTGGAGATCGCCGCCGTCACCCTGACCATGGACCCGGAGGGCAACCTGTTGCCCGACGCCACCTTCGCCTACCACATCGAACCCTTTGCCGGTGCCAATGTGGAGCAGGCAGCGCTGGATTTCACCGGCATCCGCCTCGATGACCCGCTGCGCAAGCAGGTGGCGGTCAGCGAGTCCGAGGCGCTTGGCGAGATATTTCGACCGGTGCGCAAGGCGATCAAGGCCCACGGCTGTACCAGAGCCATCCTGGTGGGTCATAACGCCGCCTTCGACCACGGCTTTCTCAACGCCGCGGTCAATCGCTGCGAGATCAAGCGCAACCCCTTCCACCCCTTCTCGAGCTTCGACACCGCCTCGCTTGCCGGCCTGGTCTACGGCCAGACCGTGCTCGCCCGAGCCTGTCGCGCCGCCGGCATCGAGTTCGACAACAACGCCGCGCACTCGGCCCGCTACGACACCGAGCGCACCGCCGAGCTGTTCTGCGCCATGGTCAATCGCTACAAGGACCTGGGAGGATGGCGGCTGGCCCAGCAGGAACAGGGCATGGAAGAGGATTGATCCCCTTCGGTCGCTAAAGTCTCAAGACGATAAAGGCCCCGATGGTCGATGACCATCGGGGCCTTTATCGTAGTTGCGAAGCTTTCGCGGCAGCCGGTCGACGCGGTCCCGCCGGACAACGATTTATGGAGAGGCGTTGGCCTGGCGGGCGCAGGGCCACCAACAGCGCTCTTTAGTCGGCAGCGCCTTCCTCGTTCTGGCGGGCACGCTCGGCGGCCTGCTTGACCAGCGGCTCGAGTTCGCCGTTGTTGTGCATCTCGACGACGATGTCGCAGCCGCCGACCAGCTCGCCTTCCACCCACAGCTGCGGGAAGGTCGGCCAGTTGGCCACCTTGGGCAGCTCCGCGCGGATGTCGGGGTTGTCCAGCACGTTGACGAAGGCAAAGCGCTCGCCACAGGCCATCAGCGCCTGCACGGTCTGGGCGGAGAAGCCGCACTGCGGCAGCTGCGGAGACCCCTTCATGTAGATCAGGATGGGATTTTCGCTGATCTGGCGCTGAATATTCTCGACGGTGGTACTCATCACGGCTCCTCGTTGAAACGGGCTTGGCTTGCTCGCCCTTGCTAAGTGACGCAGACCGGGACAATGGGGGCATTCCGCCCCATTTTCAATGCGGCCCCGGCGGACTACCTCGCAGGAGGCAATACCCGATGGCCACACTCGGCCTTTGCATGGCCGCATTGTACGGCCCGGCGGCGCGTTGCGCATCCCCTCGGGGCTGGCTAGGATGGTCGTTTTTTACCTCGTTGGAGAGATGCCATGGCCACCCGCCACTTCCTGACCCTACTGGACCTGAGCCAGGATGAACTGCGCTACCTCATCCAGCGCGCCATCACCATCAAGAACGGCCTCAAGGCCCACGGCCCGACCTACACGCCGTTCACCAACCGCACCCTGGCGATGATCTTCGAGAAATCCTCGACCCGTACCCGGGTGTCCTTCGAGACCGCCATGGCCCAGTTTGGCGGGCACGCGCTGTTTCTGTCACCGCGCGACACCCAGCTGGGGCGCGGCGAGCCCATCGGTGACACCGCACGGGTGCTCTCGGAGATGGTCGATGCGGTGATGATCCGGACCTTTTCCCACCAGGGTCTCGAGGAATTCGCCGCCGCCAGTGACGTGCCGGTGATCAACGCCCTGACCGACGACTACCATCCGTGCCAGCTGCTGGCCGATGTCATGACCTGGACCGAGCTTCGCGGCAGCGTCAAGGGCCGCACCGCGGTGTGGATCGGCGACGGCAACAACATGTGCCACTCCTGGATCAACGCCGCACGCCAGTTCGACTTCAAGCTGCGTATCTGCTGCCCCGAGGGCTACGACCCCCGCGAGGATATCCTGGCCGCCGCCGGTGATCGGGTGGTGATCGAGCGCGACCCGATGACCGCCGTGGCCGGCGCCGACCTCGTCACCACCGACGTCTGGGCCTCCATGGGCCAGGAGGAAGAGCAGGCTCGTCGCGAGGCGGACTTTGCCGGTTTCCAGGTCACCGAAGCGATGCTCGACGCCGCCGCCAAGGACGTGCTGTTCCTGCATTGCCTGCCGGCCCACCGTGGGGAGGAAATCAGCGAGACCCTGCTCGACGATCCCCGCGCGGTCGTCTGGCAGGAAGCCGGCAACCGCCTGCACGCCCAGAAGGCGCTGCTGGAGTTCTTGATGCTGGGTCAGGTCAACGGCTGAGATCCTGGTCGACGCACTTATAGACTTTGGTCTAATTCGACGATTGTCGTATACTGGTCCCATCTTCTTTTTCGGGATGGGACCATGGCCCTCACCGCTGATCACAACGACACCGCCCAGCGCATCGACCTCACCGCCTTCATCGAGGATCTCTACCGCGATGGCGAGGTGCTGGAGGCGATCACCCAGCCCAGTCGCGGGCTCAGCGCCGAGCGGCTCGATTCTCTGACCCGCTCACGGTCCCAGGCCTCGCGTCTGCGCCGCCTATTGCGCCAGGCGCTGGTGGCCCACAATAGCCAGGGGCGGCTGGTGCTCACCACCACCGGACGTGAACTGGCCTTTGATCTATATGGTGTCGGCGCCGCCGACCTTCACGCCAGCGCCTGAGGTCTCCTGAGGTCTAAAGCGAGCGAGCGACCGACGCTGCTGTCTGGGTGTCGCCAGCCATCAACAGCCAGGCGGTAAATAGCCCGGCGGTCTCCTGACACCAGCCAGATATGCCAAGGGCGCCCAGCGGGCGCCCTTGGTGCTTCTGCTATCGATTGTTGCCACTCTTCGTTTTTACCATTAGCGGCTCTTGCCAATATCCGTTGTGACCCCTGGCCTTTTCCAGCGGCGGTCGTTGTTACCTACGGCCTATGCAAACGGCAGTCTGCAACTTGGCAGCCCGCCACTGCGTCGCCGGTGAAGGCCCCCTCGATCAGGCCGCCGCGTCGGTATCTGCAGCCCCCTTCGTCCAGGCGTGGCGCTTGAAGGCGTCGTCGATGGGCGTGTCCGCCAGGTGATTCACGTAGTTCGACAGAATCTTCTGGCTCACCCCCAGCACGATATCCAGCAGCTGCTGCCGGCTGAAGCCCGCCTCGAGGAAGTGCTCCACCACGGCCGGATCCGGACGTCCGCGATCACGCACGATGGCCAGCGTGGTCTGGCGCAGCAGTTCCAGACGATCATCTTCCAGCGGCTGCTGGTCGCGCAGCGCCTGGGTGATGGCGGGGTCCACCTTCATCATGCCGGCCACCGCCGTGTGCACGGCCACACAGTACTCGCAATCATGCTCGACGTTGATCGCCTGCCAAACCACCGTCTTCTCGGCGGCATCGAAACTCGAGGCGAGAAACAGCTCATGCAGTCGCTGGTAGGCCTCCAGCACGCCCGGCGCTTCGGCCATCACGCTATACAGGGCCGGGATCATGCCCATCTCCTTCTGCGCCTTCTCGAGCAGGGGGCGGCTTTTTTCGGGGGCGCTGGACAGATCGTGCTGAGTAAAGTCGGTCATGGGTCTCTATTCCAATACAGAGGTGAAGGGATACGTCGATGAACGTGCTACTTGGTGGCGCTCGTTGCCGAATCCTTTCCTCGCACTCTCCCTACCCTCCTCATCACGCCTGTTCTGGCACAGATTGGCAGCGACACCAAGGATGTCGCATGACGTCAACAAAACGACGGTTGGTGCCAAGTGACAGGCCGTCATCTTCGCCACACTGCGCCCATTCACGACGAGGAGAGCATCATGAACCGCAACGTCATTCTGACCTGCGCCGTGACCGGCGCCGGCGACACCACCGCCAAGAGCGACAAGGTTCCGGTCACCCCCGAGCAGATCGCCAACGACTGCATCGAGGCCGCCAAGGCCGGCGCCAGCATCGCCCACATCCACGTGCGCGACCCCGAGACCGGTGGCGTCAGCCACTCGCTGGATCACTTCCGCGAGGTGATGGAGCGGGTGCGCGAGGCCGACACCGACATCGTCATGAACATCACCGCCGGCGGTGGAGGGGACTGGATTCCGGACAGCCAGGATCCGACCCGTGGCGGCCCCGGCACCGACATCCAGACCCCGGCCCAGCGCCATGAGCCGGTGGGCGAGCTGCTGCCTGAGCTGTGCACCCTGGACTGCGGCAGCCTCAACTTTGGCGACATGATCTACGTCAACTCCGCCGACTGGCTGCGTGAACACGCCCGCCTGGTGCAGGCCGCCGGGGTCAAGCCTGAGCTCGAGTGCTTCGACCTGGGCCATGTATGGTTCGCCCGCCAGCTCCAGGCCGAAGGCCTGATCGACGGTGACCCGCTCTACCAGCTGTGCCTGGGCATCCCCTGGGGCGCCGAGGCCGACACCGAGACCATGCTGGCCATGCGCAACAAGCTGCCGACCAACGCCAACTGGGCGGCCTTCGGCATCGGTCGCCACCAGATGCCCATGGCCGCCCAGGCGGTACTGCTCGGCGGCCACGCCCGCGTCGGCCTCGAGGACAACCTCTACCTGGAAAAGGGAGTACTGGCCTCCAACGCCCAGCTGGTCGAGAAAGCCGGTCGGATGATCAACCACCTTGGCGCCAACGTGATGACCCCGGCCGAAACCCGCAAGTTCCTCAAGCTGCGCGACCCGTCCACCGGTCAGATCGCCGGCGACAGCGCTGGAGGTGATGCATGAAACAGCTATCCGTCATCGGTACCGGCGTCATCGGCAACGGCTGGATCGCTCGAGCCCTGGCCAACGGCTGGCGTGTTGCCGCCTTTGACCCCGACCCCAAGGCCGAGGCACGCACCCGTGCCTTCGTCGACAATGCCTGGCCGTCACTGGAAAAACGCGGCCTGGCCGAGGGCGCAAGCCCCGACAACCTGCGCTTTGCGACGTCGCTGGAAGCCGCGGTGGACGGCGCCGACCTGATCCAGGAAAACGTGCCCGAGCGCCTCGAGCTCAAGCGCAGCATCCTGGCCCAGATCGACGCCGCGGCGCCGCCTGAGGTGCTGATCGGCTCCTCGACCTCGGGCTTCAAGCCCAGCGACCTGCAACAGGGCTGTCAGCACGCGCCCGGCCGGGTCATCGTCGCCCATCCCTTCAATCCGGTGTATCTGCTGCCGCTGGTCGAGCTGGTCGGCGGCGAGGCCACCCAGGCCGAGCACACCGAGCGGGCCCAGGCGCTGTACCAGGCACTCGACATGCGCCCGCTGGTGGTGCATCGCGAGATCGAAGGGCATATCGCCGATCGCCTGATGGAGGCGCTGTGGCGGGAGGCCCTGCACCTGGTCAACGACGGTGTCGCCACCACCGAAGAGATCGACGCCGCCGTGGTCTACGGCTGCGGCCTGCGCTGGTCACTGATGGGCACCTTCCTGACCTTCCATCTGGCCGGCGGCGATCAGGGCATGCGCCACATGCTGGAACAGTTCGGCCCCGCCCTGAAGCTGCCCTGGACCAAGCTCGAGGCCCCGGAGCTGACCGACGAGCTGATCGATCGGGTGGTCGAGGGCTGCGAGCACCAGGCCGCGGGTCGCAGCGTGTCCGAGCTGGATCGCCGTCGTGACGACTTTCTGGTCGAGCTGCTCGGGCTGGTCCAGAAGTACTGGCCGGAGGCGGAAGGCCTCGAGGGGCGCATCTGATGGCGCTGCTCGACACCGACGTCAAGCCTGACTGGGTCGACTACAACGGCCATATGAACGACGCCGAGTACGCCAGGGTGTTTTCCCTGGCGGTCGACACCCTGATGGAGCGCATCGGCCTCGACGAGGCCGGGCGCCACCGGCACGGCTACACCCTCTACACCCTGGAGACCCACCTGCGCTACCTGCGCGAGGCCCACCAGGGGCAGCCCCTTCAGGTCGAGGTCACGCTGGTCGATCGTGACGCCAAGCGCCTGCATCTGTGGTTCGAGCTGCACAGCGGCGAACAGCTGCTGGCCACCAGCGAACAGATGTTGATGGGCATCGACCTCGACAGCGGTCGACCGGGACCTTTCCCCGAGGCGGTGGACACCGCCATCGCTGCGCTGCCGGTCATCTCATCGCCCGCTCCCGAGGGACTCGGGCGGCGTATCGGCATCGTCCGACGCTGACGGCGCCATCAGCGCAGATTCGGCCAGGGAACACCAGACCATGACCATCGATGACTTCGCCGAACGTTTCCAGGCCGGGCTCGACGCCATGGCGACGATGCCGATGAACCAGGCGAGGCGCCACTACGACGAGCTCTGCGCCAGCTTCGCCGGCCCCGTACCGGCCACGATCGCCGTCACCGACGAGGTCATCGACGGCGTCGGCGTGCGCCGCTATCGGCCGCACCTCGGCGCCGAAGGCGTGGTGCTCTACGCCCACGGTGGCGGCTTCACCATCGGTTCGATAGAGAGCCACCAGGGTGTCGCCGCCGGTCTTGCCCAGGCCCTCGGGCGAGAGGTCGTCAGCCTGAACTACCGGCTGATGCCCGAGGCGTGCTATCTCGCGCTGCTCAACGACGTCGAGGTGGTCCGTCGGCGGCTTGCGCCGGTTGCCCTGGTCGGCGACAGCGCCGGTGCCCGGCTGGTGCTGGACGCCGCCAGGCGTGCTGCCGACGACAGCCCCCTGGGCCTGGTCTACCCGCTGCTCGGCACGCCAAGCGACACAAGCCTCGGACCGGACGCGCCGCTGCTCAGCCGTCAGGACGTGTTGGCAGCCTGGTCAATGATCGCCGAACAGGCTCGCCGGATCGGCGACGACCTGCCCGCCAGCCGGGCCATCGAGTGCCTGGCCGTGGAGCATGACCCGCTGACGCCCCCCTTGCTGGCAACACTGGATGAATGGCGCCGCTGCCACCACCAGATCGGTGTGCATATGGCCGAGGGCATGTTGCACGGCGCCCTGCACGCGCGCTCGTCACTGCCTGCCATGGAGGCTGCCTGGCGAGCATTCTGCCGTGCGCTTGCCGCACATCTTGACTAGAGTCTTTTCTCTAAACGCCTTGTTTTTCAAGTGCTTGAATCGACTAACCGGCACATTTTCGTCGTCTTTACCCTGCCCAACCGAGGACACCGCCGACCGCCCGCCCCTCCAAAACGACAACGAGACGCCAATGAACCAGAACATCACCACTTCGGTCGCCACCGTGGCCACCGTCATCGCCCTGATCTCCTTTGCCGCCCTCGCCCCAGGCCCCTTCCAGACGCTGCTTGACGCCATCAAGGTCAACGTCATCGGCAACTTCGGTTTCATCTTCACCTACCCGGCCTTCGCCGCCTCCATCGTCTTTACCGTGCTGATGTTCACCCCCCTGGGGCGGCTCCGGTTCGGCCAGGGAGATCCCGAATTCTCCACCCTGGCCTGGCTCGGCATGCTGTTCGCCACCGGCATGGGCATCGGCCTGGTGACCTGGGGCGTGCTGGAACCGCGCTACCACGTCGATGCCGGCCACAGCACCGACCAGGCCCTGCTGTACGCCTTCAACCACTGGGGCCTGCTGGCCTGGGCCGGCTATCTGGCGATCGGCGTGATCTTCGCTCACGCCATGTACAACCTGAACATCGACAAGCCCGCCGAGACGCTGCTTGGTGGCGGCTTTCTCAGCAAGCTCAACCTGGTCAGCCTGGTGGTGTCTACCGTCATCGGCCTGTCGCTGACCTTCTCCTACGCCACCGATCCGCTCAAACAGAGCCTCGAGCAGTTCTTCGGCATCGACGCCAGCCCCACCCTGATCATACTGGTGCTGTCGCTGTTCGCGATCGCCTCCAGCGCCTCGGGGCTCCAGCGTGGCATCAAGTGGCTGAGCAACTACAACACGCTGTTCGCCCTGTTTCTGATGGTCAGCGTCTTCGTGCTGACCTCACCGCTGGACATCCTCGGCACCTTCACCCGACTGTTGCCGGAATACCTGGTGAAGTACCCGGCGATGGCGACCGATATCGGCCTCGGCGATCCCGAGCACAAGGCCTGGCTGGCGGACTGGCTGTACGCCTTCGAAGCCGCCTGGTACGGCTGGTTTGTGTTCACCGGCGTATTCATCGCGCGTATCTCGAAGGGCCGCACCCTGCGCCAGCTGGTACTGGGGGTGATGCTGGTGCCGAGTCTGTTCTCCTGCCTGTGGTTTACCACCTTCGGCCTCGGCGGACTCGAGACCGGCTCCGAGGACGTCTTCGCCCTGATGGCGACCCTCGACAGCCATGGCGTGCTGTCGGCCGTCCTGGCGCTCAACATCCTGCTGTTCTTCGTCACCAGCGCCGACTCGGCGGGACTGGTCTGCGAGATGCTGACGGTGCGCCGCTCACGAGCCTTCTGGATCGTTGCCATGGCCGCCCTGGCGGTGGTGATCAACTGGCTGGAAGGCGACATCTTCAAGGTCATTCTGACCCTGATCTCGGTCGCCGCCGTGCCTGTCGCCTTCGGAATCTTCGCCCTGGTCGCCGCCTTCCTGGTGCGCATCCGAGGCAGACACGATGATCTGAGCGACAGGCAGGGCCAGGACTCCTGAGCCGCATTGTCGAGTGCCACCCCAACGACCAACGCAGACAGGGCCTGTAAACAGGCCCTGTCTGCGTCATGACCAGGTGTGGTTGGCGGACTTACGTCCAGGGGCCAGCGTCGGCAGACGCCGGCCCCTTCACGCTAGCTCTGGGATGCTAGCTCAAGGGCAGTTCCATCAGAACTTGCCCAATTCGGCCTCCAGCGGGAACATCGCCGCCGACAGCTCGCCTACCGTCATCACCGGAGACTCCGGCGCCTTGGCCGTCGGCCAGGCCTCGAGCAGCCCGTCGTAGCCCTCGACCAGGGCATCGTAGGCACCCGCCTGACGGAACATGTCGGCGTGGCGCTCCAGCGACTCCCGGGCGGTCAGCACAAAGCCACGACCGTCCTGATACTCGACCACGTTCTTGAACTCGCCGTCATCCACGGCTTCTTCGTACTCGTGCAGCGCGGTCTTCAACAGCGCCAGCTGGACCTTGGCCTGAAAGCCCGCATCCTGCTCGAGGCCATCGTCGACGTCGGCCATGGCCGAGAGGATGGTCTCGCGAAGCGATGCGTAATCCTGTTCGACCTCGCTCCAGTCACCGCCCTGCTGCACCTTACCGGAGAAGGCTTCCAGCTCAGTATCGAAAGCGTCAATGCCACGGCTTTCCAGCGCAGGCGCGATGCCGGGGTACACCTCGTGGTAGGGATGACCAAAGTGGGGGTAGGACGCGGTCTTGGCCCCCTCGGTGTAGAGCTCCTTGGCGACCTCAAGGTGGCCGAGCATCAGCGCGAGCTCAGTGGTGTAGACGCCAGGGTTGGCCGCGTCGACGTGGCCACCTTCGCCGCCTTCGCCACCTTCGCCGCCTTCGCCACCTTCACCGCCTTCACCGCCTTCACCGCCTTCACCGCCTTCACCGCCTTCACCGCCTTCACCGCCTTCGCCGCCTTCACCACCTTCGCCGCCTTCACCGCCTTCACCGCCTTCGCCACCTTCACCACCGGAAGACGCCGTCAGATAGGCAAAGACCGCATAGGGATCGCTGGCGAGGGAGGCACTTTCACCGCCTTCGCCGCCTTCGCCGCCGTGGCCGTGCTCGCCACCTTCACCGCCTTCGCCGCCGTGGCCCTTCTCGCCACCTTCGCCACCTTCGCCACCGTGGCCGGCCTCGCCACCTTCACCACCTTCACCGCCGTCACCGCCTTCACCGCCTTCACCACCTTCACCACCTTCACCGCCTTCGCCACCTTCACCACCTTCGCCGGACTCACCACCTTCGCCCCCTTCCCCATC
>NZ_JAMXRY010000072.1:0-18361 GCF_024124525.1 Halomonas sp. OfavH-34-E
GTCGGCGCTGCCCACCAGCGTGCGAAGGTCCTCGACCAGCTGGGCGACGAAGGGTTCCGGTTCGGCCTGGGCTTCGGCGATGCCTTCCAGCCGCTGTTCCCACAGGGCGGTGCGCTCCGGGCGGCTGACCGCTTCGGGCAGCGAGTGGATCAGACCCACCCCCAGGCGTGTGGCGCGCAGCGCCTTGGCCTTGCGCACCAGATAGCCGCGCTCCAGCAGCGTCTCGATGATGCCGGCACGGGTGGCCTCGGTACCCAGGCCGTCGGTTTCCCTGAGGGTGCGGCGTACCTCGGGGTCCTCCACGTAGCGGGCGATATTCATCATGGCCTTGATCAGGCTGGCATCGGTAAACGGCTCCGGTGGGCGCGTCTCGCGCTGTTCGACCTGGGCCTCCAGTGCCTGACAGGCCTCGCCCTCGACCAGCGCCGGCAACGGCGGTGGCTCGTCACGGGTGGTGAACAGGGGCTTCCAGCCGGGCACCAGCAGCGTCTGGCCGGAGGCCTGGAAGCGCTCGTCCAGCAGGCGGAACTCGGCCTTCACCTCCTGGGTTTCCAGCGCCGGATAGAACTGGGCCAGCACGTTGCGCGCGATCAGACGGTAGACGTCGGCTTCCTGACGCGACAGGCGCTCGGCAACGAAGGGCTTGCCGGTGGGGGCCAGGGCGTGGTGGGCACCGACCTTGGCGTCGTCGAAGGCGCGTGAGCGAAGCCCCATGTCGGCGTTGGCCAGCCAACCGGACAGGGTGGTGTCATCGCGACAGGCGCTGGCCAGTTGGCCCGGCAGGCTCGCCAGGTGTTCACGCGGCAGGTAGCGACAGTCCGAGCGCGGATAGGTGATCAACTGATGGCGCTCGTAAAGGCGCTGGCAGATGTCCAGCACCGCCTTGGCCGAGAGCCCGTGGCGGCGTGCCGCATCGACCTGCAGCGCCGACAGAGAGTAAGGCAAGGGCGGCGGCTGGCGACGACGACGGGAGTCCACGCTGCTCACCTGGCCTTCAGCACCCGGCAGGCGCTCTGCCAGCGTCTGAGCAGGAGCGGCGTCGAGCAGCCGACCGCGCTCGTCCAGGCGATGGGGCTCGCCGGGGACCCACCAGGCCTTCAAGGTGCCGGCGCCGACGCGCAGGTGAGCCCACAGCACATAGAAGGGGTAGGGCGTGAAATGACGGATCTCCTCATCGCGGCGCACCACCAGGCCGAGCACCGGCGTCTGCACGCGCCCCACCGACAGCACGCCATCGTGGCCCGCCTGGCGGCCGATCAGGGTCCAGGCGCGGGTCAGGTTGATGCCGTACAGCCAGTCGGCGCGGGCGCGGGTCTGGGCGGCGCGGTAGAGCGGGTAATACCTGGCATTGTCCTCGATCCGCCCGAGTGCTCGAGCCACCGCAGGCCGGTTGAGATCGTTGATCAGCAGACGCTGGACGGGCCCCTTCCAGCCCAGGTGCTCGATCACCTCCTGGACCAGCAGCTGGCCCTCGCGGTCGGGGTCGCCGGCGTGCACCAGTTGGCGTGCCTGTTTCAGGCGCGCACGAATCACCGACAGCTGACCGCGGGCCTTGGGCCTGGGCACCAGCTTCCACTGACCGGGCACGATGGGCAGGTGGTCGCGTCGCCAGGGCTTGAAGGCCGGGTCGTAGGCATCCGGTGGGGCTTGTTCCAGCAGGTGGCCGAGGCACCAGGTGACCTCGGTGTCGCCGACGGACAGGTAGCCGTCTTTTTTCTGTGCTGCCCCGGGCAGCGCCTCGGCGATGGAGCGAGCCAGGCTCGGTTTTTCCGCAATGATCAATCGCATAGCGCACCGGTGCGGGTGAATCGTCTGGATATTCTTCCAGTATGTGTGATGAGATGCCAGGTGTACCATGGAGTGAAAAGTGTACAAGTCCTATATCATTTTTGTGTGCAGATGCGGGTAAGGTGACCGTCTTGTGACGCGCTATCCTCCCGGTGAGGCCAGCGTTGCCAGCATCTTGCATGGCGCCCGTACGGGCAGGAGGCAGCATGCGTCAGTCAGGCCGGACACGCCGGATGCTCGGGTTGTCCGCTCGTACCGGATCGACCCTGCTGCGCTCGAGAATCGGCGGCAAGGCCGATTGGCAGGCGCTCGGCGAGTCGCTGTTTGAAGGCCTTTCCGAGCTCAAGGGGCCGGCGATGAAGATCGCTCAGGTCATGTCCCAGTGGGATGACCTGCTGCCCCCGGCCCTGGCCGAAGAGCTTGCCCGGCTGCAGAAGGATGCTGCACCGGCGCCCTGGGCCGAGATCAAGGTGGCGCTTGAGGCAGAGCTCGGCGACCTCGATGCCCTGTTCGACGAGATCGAGCCCGAGCCCTTTGCCAGCGCCTCCATGGGACAGGTGCATCGAGCCTGGACCCGGGACGGTCGTACCCTGGTGCTCAAGGTGCAGTACCCGGGGCTTGATCGGGTGCTGGAACAGGACCTGGTGCAGGTCAGAAGGCTGCTGCGACTGGGTCGCTGGCTCAAGGTGTCCCAGGCACGCCTCGATGCTCTGTTCGACGAACTCGCCGATGGACTGCGGCGCGAGCTCGACTATCGCGCCGAAGCGGACGCACTGGAGCGCTACCGGCGGCGCTATGCCGATCACCCCGACCTGGTGATGCCGAAGCCCGTGAAGGAGCTCAGTGGTCCAAGGGTGCTGGCGATGGAGTATCTGCCGGGGACGCCCCTGCGTGACCTCGAAGGTGCCGACGATGCCCTGCGGCAGCGGGTGTCGCGCACCCTGGCGGACTGGATCACCGAGGAGCTGTTCACCCACCATGAACTGCACGCCGATCCCCACGCCGGCAATTTTGCCGTCGATGAACAGGGCCGGCTGGTGGTGTATGACCTGGGCGCCGTGATCGCGGTCCCCCGGGAGCGGCTGGCCGGTCTGGTGGCGCTGCTTGGGGCAACCCTGGACGGTGACCCCATGGCCATGGATGAGGCCGTGCGCGGGCTCGGCGGTCGACAGGGAGAGGGCGCGCCGCTGGCGCTGTATCGCGAATCCGCGGAAGCGGTGTCGCCGCTGTTCGCGCCCGGTGAGCAGGACTTCGGCGATGTACGGGTGCATCGGCGTCTGCGCGAGCTGAGCCCCCGGGTATGGGGCGCGCTGGACCGCCTGCAGCCCCCTGCCGGCATGCTGTTGCTGGCGCGTACGCTCAATGGTCATTACTGGAACCTGGTGCGGCTCGAGGGGCGCCTGGACATGCATTCACGGAGTGCACAGTTGCTGGATGCCTACGCCGTCTGAGGCGCGGGTCTGCCCAGCCGGTGCATGCACTGTTAGACTGTGCCGTTTTCAATTTCGGGGAGATAGCGATGCTGGCGTTATGGGTGGATCAACTGCTGGGTTTTGCCGCGGGCGCCCTGGCAGCCATTCGGCAGGATGAACGCTATCCGAGCTTGATGAGCTGGGCGCGCGAGGAGGGGCCTGCCTGCGTGGGCGGTGACAAGGCCCTGGCCCAGGCGCTGGCTCCCGAACTGTGGTCCCAGACGCCCCTGGCACGTCTCGACTTCGCCTGTGAAACCCTGGCACGCCCTGGCCGCAACGAACCTTGCTGGTGCGACTCTGGACGCAAGATGAAGCAGTGCTGCGGCGCCGTCAGCCTGCCCGGTCACCTGCCGCCTCATCTGATGTGGATGCTGTCGCTGAGGGAGTGGAAAGGGGAGACGCTGAAGGCTGCCCTGGCCAGTGGTCGCGCCCCTGCCCAGGCGCTATTGGAGGCAGGGCTGATCGCCGCCGAATCGGGCCAGCGGGGACGTGCCCAGCAGATCCTCGAGTCACTGTTCGACAATGCCGACTGGGAGCGCCTGCCGGAACAGGCCGAGCCCGCCTTCGAGATCCTGCTGGACCTTTTCCAGGAGCGCGGTTTCCACCGCAAGCGCGAGGCGCTGCTGGACGAGGTGCTGGAGCGGGGGCCGATGTTCCTGCGTGGCGTGGCGCTGGAGCGGCTGTGTCTGATGCACCTGGACAACGACGATCTCGACAGTGCTCGCTCCGCCTTCGTGCGTGCCCAGCAGGCCCTTCCCGATTCGCCGACCCTGGCCTATATCGAGGCCATGCTGCTGCTCCACGAAGGTCACGACGAGGAAGCCATGGAGCGCTCGCGCTTCTGGCTACGGCGGCTGACCCGCCAGGGTGATCTCGACCCCGACCAGCTGCAGTTCCTGGCGGACCTGGCCGACAACCCCGGCGCCACCCTGGCCGATCAGCTGCTGTGCGCCGAAGAGGATCTCGGCGAGCCCCTGGTGGGCCTGCAGACCCTGCTGGCGGAGTTGCCACCGCCCCCGCCGATCAAGGTGGTGGAGGAAGACGGGCAGTTGCTGTATCGCTCCACGGCGCGGGAGGACACGCTGTTCGCCGCCTTCCAGGAGGGTTTCCAGGTCGACGTGGACCCGGATGCGCCGATGGGCTTTCTCGGAGATCCATGGTTCAATGCCGCAGCCTGGTTGCCGGCGCTGTGTGCCAACCCCGAACAGCTTGATTCACCGGCGGTGCTGCAGTCGGTGTCGCTGGCGCTGACCAGCCGTTTTGGCAGTCTGCCGTGGATGGCGCCGAGTCTGTTCGAGCCCCTGGCCGAGCGTCTCGAGCGCTGGCTTCTGCAGATTCGTCAGAGTGGCGACGGCGCCTTCCAGTGGGACCAGGAAGACAACGCTCAGCTGCTGCGGGCGGGGCTAGCACTGGTGGTGGGCATGGAACGTGGCTCCCGCCAGCACTCGCGGGAACTGGCCGAGTTGCTGCTGTCGCTGGACGAGCAGGACAGTCTGGGGCTGCGCGAGCTGGTGCTCGACCAGTTGCTGCGTGAAGGCCGCGACGACGAGGCGCTGGAGATCAGCCGCCAGGCCCTGGAGGTCGGCCCTGCCGATGACGAGACGCCGCTGCTGGGCATGTACATGGGGCAGGTGCTGGCGCTGTACCGACTGGGCCAGCTCGACGACGCGGCCCTGGCATTGGAAAGCGCCCAGCGCCACAACGCCCACGCGGTGGCGCTTCTCTGCAGCGACAACCCCAAACGTGGCGCCATCCCCGGCAATGGCCAGCTGGCCGAGCCCGGCACCCGCGCCGAGGCCTGGCAGTACCGTACCCTGATGCGCGATCAGTGGCGTAGCACACCGGGCGCGCTGGCCTGGCTGGAAGAGCGCAGCGGACGGCGCGGTTGATCGCAAGCCCTGTTCAAGGGCGTACTACAAGGCGGCTTCAGCAATGGGGGGGGATCGCTGCCTGCGCTGGATGACGGCTCCGGCTGAGCGTTGGGGCGCGTAGCGCCGAAGGTCTACTCAGACCCCCAGGTACGAGACCGAACGCTGAAGCACTATGGAAAAAGAGGGCCGACAACGTCGGCCCTCTTTTTGTGATGCACACTGCATCGATGGCGTCATGGCTTGTCGAGGCTGACGGGGTGTTTCCCTGGCTCGCGCACATGGTGTCGCCAGACCCACAGCGCCATCAGGATGGCCGGCACGCCCAGCGCTGAGGCCAGCACGAAGAAGCTCGGGTAGCCCATTCCCTCCACCACCAGCCCGCCAAAGCCTGACAGGAACTTTCCGGGCAGCGTCATCAACGACGAGAACAGGGCGTACTGGGTGGCGGTGTAGGCCCGCGAGGTCAGGCTCGACAGGAAGGCGATGAACACCGCGCTTGCCAGGCCATTGCTGAGGTTGTCGCCGACGATAGTGAGCACCAGCAGCGAGTGCTGGGCGCCACTGAGCGCCAGCCAGGCGAACATCAGGTTGGTCAGCACGGTGGCCGTAGCGCCGAGCACCAGGATGCGTCCGATGCCGTAGCGCACCACCAGCACCCCGCCGACTAGCCCGCCGAGGAGACTCATGATGACGCCGAACACCTTGGTCACGGTGGCGATGGTGTCGAGGCTGAAGCCCAGGTCGACGTACAGCGGATAGGCCATCGAGGCCATCGCCAGGTCGCTGATGCGATAGATGCCGATAAACAGCAAAAGTCCCAGTGCGCCCAGACCGAAGCGCCCGAAGAAGTCGAGAAAGGGGCAGACCACGGAGCCGATCAACCAGGCGCCGGTGCGCCGGACCCATGCGGGCCGGCCGCGGCTGGCGCGCAGGAAGGCACGCACCCGGGGCTCCTTGGCCAGGCGACTGGCCAGCGGTTGGCGCGGCGGCTCGGGACGCAGCAGTACGGTGATCATGCCCACCGCCGTCAGTGCCGCCATGCACTGGTAGGACACCTGCCAGGAGAAGGCCGACGCCAGATACAGCGCCCCTGCACCGGCCATGATCAGGCCGCCGCGATAGCCGATGATGTAGGTGGACGCCATCGCCGCCTGGACCTCGTCCTCGGCCGACTCGATACGAAAGGCGTCGATGGCGATGTCCTGGGTAGCCGAGCCGAAGGCCACCATCAGCGCAAACAGCGCCACCGCGCCGAGCTGGGAGGCCGGGTCCAGCGACGAAAGGCCCAGCAGGCCGCCCATGATCAGCGCCTGGCCGGCAAGCATCCAGCTGCGCCGCTGGCCCAGCAGGCTGGTCAGCAGCGGCAGGCGGAAGGCGTCCACCACCGGTGCCCAGAAGAACTTTATCGAGTACAGCAGTCCAATCCACGAGAAGAAACCGATGGCGGCAACCTCGACCCCGCTGGTACGCAGCCAGGTGGTCAGGGTGGAGAACACCAGCAGAAAGGGAAGGCCCGCAGAAAAGCCCAGAAACAGCATGGCCAGCACGGGTAGTCGCAGGTAGACGCGCAGGGCGTCGACCCAGGGATGCTGGCCGGACGAGGTGGGCATGGATAGCCTCCTTGCAGTTGGTCGGCCACAGGCCGCCTTCCGAATGGTAAAATGCGCGCAACATCTCGGTGCGGCTCGACGAATTGTTGCAAAGCCGCAGGGGCGATACCAGCGGTGATCATCAAGGGTCGTCGGCAACGCACCGGGAACCGCGTCAATGACAGGCGATACTGCCGGCTTGGTGGCTGGTGGTGGTTGAGTCTGGAAGGAGTCACATGAGTCACAGCAATATCGAGGCGGGCCTGGGGGGCGATGCCACCCCGCGCTGGTACGTGGTCCAGTGCAAGGGCGGAGAGTCGTTCCGGGCCGCCGAGCATCTGGCCAACCAGGGATACGAGCTCTTTCATCCAGTGCTGGAGGTGCAGAAGAAGCGCCGCAACAAGCTGACCTGGGTCGAGGAGCCGCTGTTCCCCTACTATCTGTTTCTGCGGCTCGACCAGGTCGAGAGCAACTGGCGCCCGATTCGCTCGACCCGCGGAGTGTTGAAGATCGTGACCTTCGGGCTGTCGATGCCGGTGCCGGTCAGCGATGAGCTGATCGACCTGCTGCGCCAGCACGGCGAAGCCAAGGACGACGATCCTGGCCAGCTTTACTTCCGGGCCGGAGAGTCGGTGGAGATCACCGACGGCCCCTTCAAGGACCTCAAGGCGGTATTCGAGAGCCACAAGGGCGAAGAGCGGGCGATCGTGCTGCTCAACATGCTGCATCGCCAGCAGCGCCTGGAAATGCCCGTCGCCGCGCTCAAGCGCCAGGACTGATGTCGACCCCAAGGAGCCCGAGATGAGAGTTTCTCCCCAGTGTGTGGTGCGTCTGCACTATGTCCTGAGCAACCAGCAGGGCGACGTCCTGGACGATTCCTGGAAGCGCGATGAGCCGCTGGAGTATCTGCACGGCCACGGCAACCTGATGGAAGGCCTCGAGCGCGCCCTGGTCGACGCCGAGGTCGGCAGCCGCCTCAGCGTCACCCTGTCCCCGGCCGAGGCCTATGGACTGCGCGACGAGTCGCTGGTGCGCGAGGTGGGACGCCAGGCCTTTCCCGGTACCGATCTGCGCCCCGGCATGTGCTTCCAGACCCCCGGCGATGCCGGCCCACAGATCGTCAGCGTGGTAGAGGTCAAGGGGGACAGCGTGGTGGTGGACACCAACCATCCCCTGGCCGGGGAGACCCTGTCGTATCGCCTTGAGGTGCTCGAAATTCGCCAGGCCACCCGCGCCGAACTGGCCAAGGGGCACCCGCTGCCGCCCGGCACCGAGGCCTCCGAGGTGGAGGACCGCAAGGTCCTTTAGGGTCCCGGCAGCGGTAGCTGGAGGCGCTTTCGCTGAAAGGGTGCCACAGACGACGAAAAAGCCGCCTTTTGAAGGCGGCTTTTTCGTCGTCATGGCGGGCCGATGTCTCGCGGTCACCCTTGACGCAGGTCAGCACAATTCAAGGGCCGACCGGGTACCATGAATTCATCGACACAGAGACAGGAGGACAGCGCCATGTACGTCGACAACGCCGTCATTTTCGGGCTGGGTGCCGTCGCTCTCTCTGTGGCCTTCATGGCCGGCTGGATCGCTTTTATCATCCGCGACGCTCACCGTCGCAAGCGATAGCCGTCAACCAGCGTCAGGGGAGGGGGAGTCATCCCCCTTTTTCAACCGACCCTTCGGGGTCGGTTTTTTTTGGTTTATTGCTTCTGAGATCACCTGAACTCGCCTGAATTCCTCTGGACCCGCCTGCCAGGCGCGCCGCGACAAGCCGCGGCGCGCCACGCGGGGCCTTAAAGGGCGATGCGCTGCTTGAGGAACTCGACGATCTCGTCGGCGGGCACCATGGTGGCCTCGCTGTCACGGCGACCCTTGTACTCGAGCTCACCCTTGTCGAGGCTGCGATCGCCCACCACCAGTCGATGGGGCAGGCCCATCAGTTCCTGATCGGCGAAGCGCACGCCGGGACGCAGATCACGATCATCCAGCAGCACGTCGAAGCCGGCGGCGCTGAGTTCGTCGTGCAGGCGCTCGCTGGTCTCGCGCACGCGCTGGGACTTGTGGGCGTTCATCGGCACGATGGCGATATGGAAGGGGGCGATGGCGTCGGGCCAGATGATCCCGCCCTGGTCGTGGTTCTGCTCGATGGCAGAGGCCACCACGCGGGTGATGCCGATGCCGTAGCAGCCCATCCAGGGGTGAACCGCCTTGCCTTCGTCGCCCAGCACGGTGGCATTCATCGCCTCGCTGTACTTGCGACCGAGCTGGAACACGTGGCCTACCTCGATGCCGCGCTTGATCGACAGCACGCCCTTGCCGTCGGGTGACGGGTCACCCTCGACCACGTTACGCAGGTCGGCGACCTTGGGCAGGGCCACGTCGCGCTCCCAGTTGATGCCGAAGTAGTGCTTGCCGTCGACGTTGGCACCGGCGCCGAAGTCGCTCATCAGCGCCACGCTGCGATCGATGACGATCGGCATCTCGAGCCCCACCGGGCCCAGCGAGCCGGGGCCGGCGCCCACGGCGGCGCGGATCTCTTCTTCGCTGGCCATGGTCAGCGGCGTCGCCACCTCCTCGAGGTGCTCGGCCTTGACCTCGTTGAGTTCATGATCACCGCGCACCAGCAGCGCCACCAGGCCGCCCTCGTGGCCGTGCACCATCAGGGTCTTGATGGTCTTCTCGATGGGCAGGCCGTGCTGCTCGACCAGGGTGGCGATGGTCTTGGCATTGGGGGTGTCGACCAGCCTCAGCTCCTCGGCGGGCTCGGCGCGGCGGGCATCGCTGTCCAGGGGCGCAGGCAGGGCCTCGGCCTTTTCCATGTTGGCGGCGTAGTCGGACTCGGTGGAGAAGACGATATCGTCCTCGCCGGAGTCGGCCAGTACGTGGAATTCGTGGGAGCCGGTACCGCCGATGGAGCCGTTGTCGGCGATCACCGGACGGAAGTCGAGACCCAGGCGAGTGAAGATGCGCACGTAGGCGTCGTACATCTTCTGGTAGGTGTCCTTGAGCGAGGCCTCGTCCAGGTGGAAGGAGTAGGCGTCCTTCATGATGAACTCACGCGAGCGCATGACCCCGAAGCGCGGACGGATCTCGTCACGGAACTTGGTCTGGATCTGGTAGAAGTTGGCCGGCAGCTGCTTGTAGCTGGCGATCTCCTTGCGTACCAGGTCGGTGATCACCTCTTCGTGGGTCGGGCCGACGCAGTAGTCACGCTGGTGTCGATCCTTCAGGCGCAGCAGTTCCGGACCGTACTGCTCCCAGCGGCCCGACTCCTGCCACAGCTCGGCCGGCTGCACCGCCGGCATCAGCAGCTCCTGGGCGCCGGCACGGTCCATCTCTTCGCGCACGATACGCTCCACCTTGCGCAGGGTGCGAAGGCCCAGCGGCAGCCAGGTGTACAGGCCGGAGGTGAGGCGGCGAATCATGCCCGCGCGCAGCATCAGCTGGTGGCTGATGACCTCGGCGTCGGCAGGAGTTTCCTTCAGGGTACTGATCAGAAGTTCGGTGGCGCGCATGGGTCCGCAGGTTCCTTCACATCGAGTCTGGTAAGCGCTGGAGGCGAGCAGGACAGCAGGCTGTCCCGTCGATGGCCGTCGAGGGGCATCCTCGGCGACTCGCATCCGGCCATGAAAGTGACGTGCATTGTACGGGGAAGGCGTCATGCCGGCAAAAGCAACCGCCACCGTTGGTGGCGACAAGGAGCGAAGGGTGGCGAACGTGGTAGGATGCGCATGAGTTTTATCATGCTGGGCAGCGGTCGAGTCGTTGTCGGCACCGCTTTCCGTCATTTATGCCAGATTACTGCAAGAGGAAGTTGTTCATGCTGCGTCCGCCCCGTCTGCTTACCGGCCTGGTGCTTGCCACCACCCTGACCTCGCTCGTCGGCTGCGGTACCGTCTTTCATCCCGAACGCAAGGGGCAGATCAGTGGTCGCATCGACCCGGTGGTGGCGGTGGCCAACGGCGTCGGCCTGCTGTTCTTTATCGTGCCCGGGGTGATCGCCTACGCGGTGGACTTCTCCAATGGCACCATCTACCTGCCGGGCACGGGCTCCGCCAGCGTCGATTCTCTGCCCATGGGCGAGGGGCGTGATCTGGCGAGCCTCGAGCGGCTGGTCAGCGAACGTGTCGGTACCGAGGTCAAGCTGAGCGACGAGCTGGTGCGTGTCGAGCAGGTCGAGAGCCTGGATGAGGCCCTGGCCATGGTGCGCATGGCCAGTGACGAGGCGACCCACGCTGGCCGTGGTTTGCCAGCCCGTGCCTTGCCAGCCAGTGCCTCGCCCGACAGCGTGTCGCTGGACGGCTGAGATCGATCACGCCGGGTGCGCCCACAGCACCCGGCGGTTGCTCCTGTGGTTCTTCCCTTGTCTTGTGGTTCTTCCATCGCCGCCTGAGCGGCCGCCCCCGCAGCATCCTTCCCGCAATCTCTACCGCCCCCGACTCAGCGCCTGCGCTGCAGTCTCAGCACGATCAGCCCCGCCACCAGGCCCCAGAAGGCCGAGCCGATGCCCGCCAGGGTCAATGGCGATGCGGTGATGGCGAAGGTGACCAGCACCGCGTCCAGGTTGTCGCCGTCGCTGAAGGCGGTACGTAGCGCACCGCCCAGGGTGGCCATCAGCGCAAGTCCCGCCACCACCGCGATCATGGCGCTGGGCAGGGCGTCGAACAACGACGCCACCGTCGCCCCCAGGGCGCCCAGCAGCAGATAGCCCATTCCCGCCGCAATGCCGGCGGTGTAGCGTCGCCCAGGCTCGCGGTGGGCCTCTTCGCCAAGGCAGGGGGCCGCGCTGATCGCCGCCATGTTGACGCCGTGGCCACCGAAGGGTGCCATCAGCAGCGACGCCAGGCCGGTGGCCCCCAGGCTTGCCGCCACCGGCGGCGTAAAGCCCGCGCTTCTGACCATGGCGAACCCCGGCAGGTTCTGGGTGGTCAGGGTGACCGCGAACAGCGGTATGCCGATACCCAGGCACACCACAGGATCGAAGGCCGGGGTCACCCAGGCAGGACGGGTCAGACTCACGGCAACACCCGCCAGACTCAAGTCGCCGCGGCCCAGGCACAGCGCCACCCCCGCGGCCAGGACCGTGACGATGGCCAGGCGTGGCGCCAGGCGGCGGCACAGCATCCATACACCCAGCAGAGCCAGCGGCAGCCAGGGGTCTGTCTGCACGGTGGTGAAGACTTCCAGCACGAAGGGCAACAGGATGCCGGCCAGCATGGCCGAGGCGATCGACGCCGGCACCACCGCCATGATGCGCTCGACCAGGCCGCTGGCGGCGACGGCGAGCATCAGCAGCGATGACAGCAGGAAGGCACCGACGGCCTGGTCGAAGGGCACGCCGGGCAACTGGGTCACCAGCAACGCCGCCCCGGGCGTCGACCAGGCGGTCAGCAGCGGCATGCGATAGCGCCAGGACAGCCCCAGCGATGTCACACCCATGCCGATGCCCAGGGCCCACATCCAGGAGCCGATCTGGGCCTGATCGATAGCGGCGGCCTGGGCCGCCTGGAAGATGATCGCGGCGGAACTGGCGTAGCCGATCAAGACCGCGGCGAACCCGGCGGCCAGCGTGGAGGGATGAAGGTCGTCGAGCATCTTCGGGCGATGCGTCTGGCCAGCCTTGGCGGCCAGTGAACTTGGCGAAGCTTTCATGAGACGGTCCAGAAAAAGCCAGGGAAACCGCGGAGCGGGTACATTGGTGCTTGTGCGTTATAACGTCCAAGGCTAGCAGTGGACGTTATAACGCACAAGCATGCTGAAGTGAGAGAAGAGAGAAGAGAGAAGAGAGAAGAGACGAGGAACAAGAGGCAGGAGTCGTGGCGCGTAAGGTGTGGTGTGCTGACCGCAAGCGACGGCGGGCCAGGTGCGTAAACCTTGCGTATACTGGGCCGACCTTTCTGGAGGCCGCCATGCAGGATATTGCCGACCATATCGCCACCACCCTGAAGGGACTGCGCCAGGCTCAGGGCTGGAGTCTCGAGCGTGCCGCTCGCGAAACCGGCGTCAGCAAGGCCATGCTCGGCCAGATCGAGCGTGGTGAGTCGAGTCCCACCGTCGCCACGCTATGGCGCATCGCCAGCGGCTTTCGGGTCAGCTTCTCGTCGCTGTTCGGGAGCCCGACACGGGCCATGGACGGCCCCCTGGAAGAACGGCGCGTGAGCATCGACGATTCGGTATGGGGCAGGGACAGCGCCGGCATGCGAGCCAAGCTGCTGTTTCCCTACGATCCCATGCTGGGTTTCGAGATGTTCGAGATCGAGCTGGCTGAAGGCGCCGAGAGCGCTTCCAGTCCCCATGCGCCGGGGGTGGTGGAGCATCTGGTGGTGGTGGAGGGCGAGCTGGTGCTGGCCATCGACGACGACTGGCATCTGTTGAAGGCGGGGGAGGGGCTACGCTTCTTCGCCGATCGTCCCCACCTGATGCGCAATGAGGGGCCGGGGACGCTGCGCTTTCACGATGTGATCCACTATCTACCCGGTGCCGCCAGCGACGGTTCCGGTTGAAGCTCGTCCCGTCACGTCGTCAGAGTGCTTTCCGTTGCGCTCCTTGTTCCAATTGCTCCAGCGCCTCGGGTCGATAGCGCTCGAGCAGGGCCCATAGCCTTGCCGCGCTGTCGGCGTCTGGCTGGCCATCGAAGTTCGCCGGGCGAAAGTGCAATTGGAAGGCCCGCAGGGTGGCGCGACTGGCGTCATCCCACACGCCACTGGCTTCGATCCCGTAGCCCCAGGCGGCCAGCGCCCGCTGCCATTCGATCAACGCCGGTGGTTCCCGCTCGAAGCGGCTGCGGTAGTGGGCGACGCGCGGGGCCTCGGGCCAGGCGCCGATGCCGGCCTCGTGAAGCTTGCGCCAGGGAAAGGCCGGCCCCGGGTCGAGCTTGCGCAGCGGTGCCACGTCGGAGTGCGCCAGCACGTGCTCCGGGGCGATCCGGTGACGCTCGATGATATCCCGGGCCAGCGGAATCAAGGCGTTGAGCTGGTCACCGGGGTAGCTTGCCCAGCGCACCGGGCCCTCGGGGGCATCTAGCTCGCTGCCGACCCAGGGGCGATCGGGCCCCTGGTTGACGATCTCGATGCCGATGGAGGTGTCGTTGAGCCCCACGCGATTGCCCCAGCGGCTGGCGCCGGCGTGCCAGGCACGGCGGCTCTCGGGCACGAGCTGGAACACCACCGGGGTATTCTGCAGGCGTCGTGTGGGCAGCGGCACCAGGTAGTGGCTCGATACCCGGGGTCCGGTCAGGGCGCGCAGTGAGTCGGCCTGGTTCTCGTCGGTGTAGTGCAGGATCAGGAAGTGCACGCGACTATTGTGGCCCCGAGCCGGGTGGCGGTGGTCCACCACATAGCCGTCGCGCGGCTCCAGGGCGGGGCCCCGCTGGATCAGCGCCTCGGTGGCCAGGCCGCCGGCAAGGTCGCAGCCGGCAAGCCCGATCAGTGAAACAAGCAGGGTGCCTACAAGCAGCGCTGGCCTGCGTCGATCGCGGAGATGACCCGGCGGAGTCACGAAGGCCGTGGCGTCTTTCCCTGTCCACTTCGTTGTCCTCCTGGTCAGCCACCCGGTCAGCCACCTGGTCATGCACTTTGGCATCCGTTCTGTCATCCGCTTTGGCCTCCAAGCCACAGTCGCACCAGCAGGCCAAGCACCAGGGTGCTGGTGACGCTGGCCAGGGTTCCCAGCAGCACATACTCGGTCAACTTGCGGTCTCGGCTCTCCTTCAGGTCACCAAAACGCAGCACGGACTTGGCCGCCAGCAGAAAGCCGACGGCGGTGAGTTGGTCGAGCAGGGTCAGGGTCAGTACCAGCAGGCGCTCGAGGATGCCGATGCGGGCGCCGGCCCGATCCAGCGTACCGGGTGCCTTGAGTTGTCGAGCCAGGGGGGCCATGGCCAGGGCGATGGCGACCGCCATGGGCCGGGTGACCAGCAGATAGGCGAGCAGCAGGAGCAGCGAGGACGGTGTACTCAGGTGTGCAAGCATCGCTGTCAGTGGCGACAGGCTACCGACGAGCCACAGCCACACCACCACGATGGTCGCGCCGTGCAGGCCCTGGTCGAGCATGAACAGGCCAAGTTGCCGGGTGGGCCAGCGTCGCGTTGCCTCGGCCTTGGCGGCATCGATCGTCCAGTGGGCGAGCCCCAGCATCATGGCCGCCAAGGTGGCGTCGATGCCGTCGTCGATACCGGCGACAGACCGCAAGGCGCACAGCACAAGCCAGGCAAGGGCAGCATGCACCAGAGCATGCAGTGCCAGACTGGGACTGCGTATGCCGCGGGCCTGTCTATCCGCTACCCAGCGGTCCGGTTGCAGCACGAAGTCGCCAAGCAGGTGCGCCAGCAGCAGGGCCAGTAGAAGCGACAGCGACGACGATGACGCTGGTGCGAGATCCAGGACCAGAGTGTTCATGTGCGCTCCTGCGCCGCCGACGCCAGACAGGCCAGAGTATCGCTCAGCAGTGCCCAACGGGCGGTTTTCAGGCGCTTGTGGACACTGGGCTGGCGGATGCCCAGTCGGCCGGCCATCTCGGCCTGGGTCAGCTCGGGCTCGGCCAGGCTGAGGGCCACCACCTGAGCGGAGGGGCTGGACCAGGCGTCGATCATCTCGTCGAGATAGCGTATCAGCAGCGACTCGGCGGTGGTCCCGGACGGGGCGAAGCCAAGGTGAGCGCCATTGGCGGACAGACCGTCCAGGGCCTGCCCTGAGGCCATGAAGGGGGGATCATCGGCGTCGGCCAGGGGGGCGCCTGGGGCCCAGTCCGCCGGGCCCCGGGCGACGGCGACACGAGCGTCCCAGCGTTCGTGGGCTGGACTCTGGCCGATCAGGCTGGCGCGCAATGCCACCGCCGCCTCAAGGCCCCGGTCGCCCTGGCGGATGGCCAGTTGGAAGCCATCGCCACGAAAGCGGTGGAAGTCGCCGTTGTGGCGTCTGGCCAGGGCCCCGAGGGTGTCATCGAGGCAGCGGTAGAGGGCCTCGCGATCACGTTGACGAGAGGCAATCAGGTCGCCGGTGAGTACAGCGATGATGGGATCGGACATGACGCGGATGGCTCCGTGGTGAGCGCGGATAGCGCTAGAGACCTATTACGCCTATTTATAGCTCTTTTCGGCTATTTTCTCACGAAATTGCCTGATGTGGTTATTGCGGGCGACGGCTAGGTGGTGCCAACTGTCCGGTCCCCCAGCAACACCATGGTCAGCGCGCCAGTTCGCGCATCGCTTCATCCAGTCCCTCCAGCGTCATGGGATACATGCGCTCGTGGATCAGCTCGCGAATCAGCCGGGTCGAAGGAGTGTACTCCCAATAGCGTGGCGGGTTGGGGTTGAGCCAGACCAGCCGCGGGTAGCGCTCGGCCAGGCGCCTGAGCCAGACCCCGCCCGGTTCCTCGTTGAAGTGCTCCACGCTGCCGCCGGGGTGGGTGATCTCGTAGGGCGACATCGACGCATCGCCGACCACCACCACCTGATAGTCGGCACCGTAGGTGCGCATCAATTCCCAGGTCGAGAAGCGCTCCTTGTGGCGTCGGGCGTTGTTGCGCCAGACGCCCTCGTAGAGGCAGTTGTGGAAGTAGAAGTGCTCCAGGTGCTTGAACTCGGAGCGCGCCGCCGAGAACAGCTCCTCGCAGACGCGGATGTGGTCGTCCATGGACCCGCCTACGTCGAGGAACAGCAGCACCTTGACCGCGTTGTGACGCGGCGGGCGCATGCGCAGGTTGAGCAGGCCGGCGTCCCGTGCGGTATCGCGGATGGTGGCGTCGATGTCGAATTCCTCGAGCGCCCCCTGGCGGGCGAAGCGACGCAGGCGACGCAGCGCCATCTTGATGTTGCGCGGCCCCAGCGCCTGGTCGTCGTCGTAGTCGCGAAAGCGCCGCTCGTCCCAGACCTTGACCGCACGCCGATGGCGCGAGCCATCCTGGCCGATGCGTACGCCCTCGGGATTGTAGCCGTAGGCGCCGAAGGGGCTGGTGCCGCCGGTGCCGATCCACTTGCTGCCGCCGGCGTGGCGCTCCTTCTGCTCGGCCAGGCGTTGCTTGAAGGTCTCGATCAGCTTCTCGAGCCCACCCAGCGACTGGATCTGCGCCTTCTCCTCGTCGCTGAGCTGACGCTCGAATTCACGGCGTAGCCAGTCGTCCGGGATCAACGCATCGATGGCCGCATCGAGGCCTTCCACCGACCCCATCCAGGCGGCAAAGGCGCGATCGAAACGGTCGAAATGGCGCTCGTCCTTGACCATCACGGTACGCGCCAGCCGGTAGAAGTCGTCGATATCGGCGAATACTACGCCGGCCTCGACGGCGGCGTGCAGATCCAGCAGCTCGCGCAGCGAGACCGGCACCTGGTGGCGGCGCAGGGTGTCGAATAGATCGAGAAACATCAGCGACCCTGACGCCGCACCATGAAGGCGAGGCGCTCCAGCAGAGCGGTGTCCTGCTCGTTCTTGACCAGGGCGCCGGCCAGCGGCGGCAGGCTCTTGGCCGGATCACGCTGGCTCAGGGCCTCGCGGGCGACCTCGTCGGCCATCAAAAGCTTCAGCCAGTCGACCAGTTCCGAGGTCGACGGGCGCTTCTTGAGCCCCGGCGCCTCGCGCAGCTCGAAGAACACCTCCAGCGCCTGGCTGACCAGTCGCGGCGCGATATCCGGGAAGTGCACAGCGACGATGCGCTCCATGGTGGCGCGGTCGGGAAACTCGATGTAGTGGAAGAAGCAGCGGCGCAGGAAGGCGTCGGGCAGCTCCTTCTCGTTGTTGGAGGTGATCACCACGATGGGCCGGTGACGGGCGCGAATGGTCTCTCCGGTCTCGTAGACGAAGAACTCCATGCGATCGAGTTCCTGCAGCAGGTCGTTGGGGAACTCGATGTCGGCCTTGTCGATCTCGTCGATCAACAGCACCACCCGTTCGTCGGCGGTGAAGGCTTCCCACAGCTTGCCCGGACGCAGGTAGTTGGCGACGTTGTCGACGCCTTCCACGCCAAGCTGGGAGTCGCGCAGGCGGCTGACCGCGTCGTACTCGTAGAGCCCCTGGGCGGCCTTGGTGGTGGACTTGATGTGCCAGGTGACCAGCCGGGTGCCGAGCGAGGCGGCGAGCTCCTCGGCCAGCAAGGTCTTGCCGGTGCCCGGCTCACCCTTGATCAACAGCGGGCGCTTCAGCGTTACCGCGGCATTGACGGCCTGCTTGAGGGCATCCGTGGCGACGTAGGTGGAAGTCGAGTCAAACGCCATGGGCGAGGATCCTGAATAACGAAGTGGCAACGAAGTGATTTCAAACGAGTGTACGGTAGCCCCGTGGGCGGAACAATCCTCGGCGTCAGTGCTGGGCGTCGTCGTCTCGATACAGGCGAATCAGCGTTGCCGGGTCCTTTTCACCCTCGCCGCGGGCGAGCCGGCTGCGCATCAGCTGGGCGGCCAGGGCCGCCATGGGCGTGGCGCTGGACTGACGATGGCCCTGGGCGGTGGCCATGTCGACGTCCTTGAGCAGGGTGCGTAGGTGCCAGCTCGGCGCCTCGAAGTCGCGACTGGCCATGCGCGGGGTCAGCATGCGAAAGGGCGTCGAGTCGGCGAAGCCACCGGCCAGGGCGTCTGGCAGCCGACTGGCGTCGACCCCGCTGGCCTCGGCCAGCGCCACCATCTCGGCGATGGCTGCGGTGGTGCAGCCGACCAGTAGCT
>NZ_JAMXRY010000073.1:0-17831 GCF_024124525.1 Halomonas sp. OfavH-34-E
CGCCCGCAGCGTGGCTTGCCGGCATCGCTGCTACCCCCAGCAGTGCAGTTGCCAGCGCCGGCGCGCAGCGCAACTATCAACTGCGCCACCTCCACCAGTCGCGCCAGCATCCGCGCATACAGGCTCCAACCATCCCGCGCGATGACGCCGCCTAGCGACGCATGCCCGGCCACGCGACCCACGAAGGTAGGATCGTCCGCCACAGCGATTCTCCCGAACTCCCGCGGCCAGTCGGCGACCTGGCGCAGCACCTCGGCGGGCCGACTCGGCGCTCGCTCGAGCCACGCCTCGATATCCTCCAGTGCGCGCTCGGCCGGCCCGGCGAACACCCGCGCCTCCAGCACATTCAGACTGGAGAGCGAAAGCCCCGCCAGCCCCTTCAGGGAGTCGGCGTCCATCGCCATGCCCAGCACCCCCGGCCAGTCCCGCAGCATGACCAGGCCATGCTCGCGCAGGGTCTCGAGCTGGATATGACGGTGGCAGTCAGGGGCAAGCGGCAGGTCCATGGCCTTGGCCGCCGCGGCGCTCTGGGCGGCGGCGCACAGGTTGTACAGACACCCCACCATGGTCATCGCCTCGTGACGATTTCGATCGATCAGCCACTGGGTCGGCATACTCCCCCGCTGACTCACGCGAAACCCCGGCTCGCCCCCGGGGTTGTGGCCGTGACTGATGATCAGCGTCGGCATCATGACGACTCGTCCTCGTCCCCTGACGCAGAATCCAAGGACGCTCCGCTGCTGGGGGCGGCTTTGGTGCCGGCAGCGGTGCTCGACGTGCGCCCGGTCAGGAAGTCTCGCCGAGACTCGAGCCCGGGTGTCGGAGGAGACCACTGGCTTACGCCAGCTTCGCCATCGCCGCCTAGGGGTTCGGGGTCGGCCGAGGGCGCCGCGGTGCTTTCAGCCTCCGCGTCAGCGTCAGCATCTGCCCCGGCGATACCCTCCTCCCCGGCCACGCTCAGCGCGGCGATATCCGCGTGGCGATCCGTCTCGGCGCGGTTGGCGGGATCAAGCAGCGCCTCCATGGCGGCGCGCGCCACCTCGGTGGCGTAGGCCTGGCTTGCAAACTCGCTCATGTCGGAAAACAGCGAACAGGCCAGGAAGGCCCCCACCGGCACCCGGGTATTGAAGATGAATTCGTAGTCGCCGGAGGCAAAGGAGTAGACCCGCTTGTCGCCGGGACGCAGGCACTGGACGTCGTCATCGGGACCTGGGATCACCACCAGATTCATCAGCCAGGGCGCGACCAGGATACCCAGCAGCCCGCCCTCCCAGGGGATAAACCCCACCGCCTCGACGTGCAGCGACAGATTGTTGAAGGGGGAATCCTTCATGCCGGTGGTCTGGATCTCGCGAAAGGTCTCGACCAGTCGCTTGACGGCGCCCATATCCGCCGTCGCAGCCCCGGCGGGTGTGGCGAGTGCGGCGGGCGCGGCGGCCGCTCTCCCAACGCCCTGCCGATCATCCAGCACCATAAACTGGTTGCGCTCACCGTCGCACTGGGGACAGCGCCAGTCCTGGGGCAGCGCCGAGAACGGCGTCCCCGGCTCGACCTGACGAACGGCGTCGCCGACGGCAGGGTCATAGCAGTACCAGCAGATCTTGCACTCGAGCCGGGCGGCGGCGTCCAGACGCGCCAGGTCTCCGAGAAACGAACCTTCGAATCGTGCCGTCACGCCATCGCCTCCACTACCTGCTTGAGTCGAATCACCGAATCGGCGATGTCTTCGGCCGCCGCGCAGGCCACCTCGGGCACATCGGAGACTTCGATGACGTCCAGAATCAGCGAGTCCTGGGAATTGAAGTAGCGCACCCGCCAGACATGATCGAGGGCGGTGCTGTCGATACGACAGTTGCCGTAGCCCCGCGACAGGATGGTGACCTCGCCCCGCCCCAGCGCCTCGTCCAGATAGGCCAGATCCTCCGGGGTATGGGGCAACAGCGACAGGTTGATGGCATAAGGCTCGCCACCAGGGACACGCTCCTCGCAGCGCTCGATCAGCTCCGAGACGATAAAGGGTCCGTTGACCACACCCTGGCCGGCATCCGGCGGGCAGAAGATGCGCTGCTGGCGGCATTGCACCACCGCCAGGGGCACCACGCCGATCTCGATATGTTCCTGCACACTGCCCGAGTCGTGATCCACATCCCGGGACGTCACCCGCCACAGACCGGCGAAGACCGACTCCTGAATCTCGACGGCATCCTTGCCACCGACCTTGATCGCGACCTCACCCTCGCCGAGTGCATCGGCCAGCGCCTTGCGATTCTCGGCATCGAGCGACGGCAGCTCGACCACCAGATTGCCGCCCTCCGGCGTCCACTGGGCGGCCCTGTCGGCCAGAGCGCTGAGGGCAACCAGCGCGGGCCGGATGCGCTCGGGGTCCTCCACCTCGGGAAAGCTCGGCTGAAAGGTGCTCATTCCCGATGGCATCGGCAGGTAATCGAGCACGGCCTCCTCGGGCTGGCTGCCAGGCCCGATACCCGGCGATGACGGCATGAATCCCTGGGTCATGTTCGAACACTCCCGTCGCGAGCGATGATATTGGCGCTGGCAGACGTCCCTTGCAGAATGGCGTGGATCTCGCCCAGGTAGTCGTCCCAGTCGCGCACCTTCGAGATCACACCGGTCATCCGGCCGTCCTGGAAAAACAGCAGTGAAGGCACCGGCCACACCTGAAAGCGTTCGCGGGTGGCGTCTTCTTCCGCGCGATCCACCACCGCGGGCTCAAACCGCCCCGGGAAGGCCTTGACCAGCTCCGGCAGAATGGCGGCCACATCGTTGGTCTCGAGGTTGGTGGCCGGATCACCACTGAGAAACAGCACCCGGGCGCCTGGCCCCGTCACGAAGGCCGCCAGTTCCTCCCCGGCGAGGCAGGGATAGTCCAGTTCATTGATCAGCCGGTGCAATGGCCCCGTCATTGGCGTGACTCCCTAGTCGCTCACTTGTCGCTCACTCGCTTGTGTCGTCGATCACCCGCTTGCGTTGTCGCCCGTGGCGTACTCAGCCGGTGGAGGCACCCGCCTTGCGCGCCGCCTCCAGATGCGGCGGCAGGCGGGGTTCACCCTGCTCCAGGTCTGCAAACAGTCCCGTCTCGACCGTCCCTCCCTCGGCCGCCATGGCCATGGCCCTTAACGCATCGCTGATGCGCAGCGCCTCATCGGCCTCCAGCACCCGGCGCGCCGCTCCCAGAAATACCAGCAGCCAATCGCCGGGGCTCACCGCCTCGACCAAGGAAATATCGACCTCTTGTCGATCCTCTGCCCCGTCGCTGACACAGATGGCGAGCGTCCCGCTGGCCTCAAGCACCCGCATGGGAATGCCAATGCACATATCGCGGCTACTCCTTCGCAACGCTGTCGGCTACACCATCCCGCTCGCTTCCCGCCTCGCGAGACGGGTCGCCGTGCGCCCCGTCAGGATGGCCAAGGTCCCTCGCCAGAAAGCGCGGATCACCCACACGGCAGGCATCACGTGGTGAAGGACGCATGTTTTCGTAGTGGTGAAGGGCGAGCGCCGAAGGCGCCAGTTCGGCGATGGGGGACTGGTGATCGGGGCTGTGTCCGGGCCCGCGTTCGGAGCGAAGTTGGGGCCTGGCGCCCCAGGACGCCAGCTCATCGACCACCAGGCGGATCACCTCATCGATTCGCGCGGCGATCTCCGGTCGCAGCGAGCCGCCATAATCGTCCAGCACCGAGGGCTGAACACCGACCAGCATCACCCGCTGTGGCTGCCAGCCGAGCAGCTGCGCCGCCGCCAGCACCTCCTGAAAGCCGGTCTGGTGCAGCGACATCTTCTTGGCGCCCATGAAGCTCGGCACCGCGTCATCGCGCACCACATGCACACTGCCCGGGGCCAGGCCGTAGTCGATGGCATCGATGACCAGCAGGCACTCACAGGACTGCACGTAGGGCAACAGGTAGAGTCCCTGGGTCCCGCCATCCATCACGGTCACCGCCTCGGCAAACGTATAGCGCTGGTGAAGCGCCTCCACCGCGCGGACTCCGAAACCCTCGTCGGCCCACAGCACATTGCCGATACCCAGCACCAGAATCGATGGCGTCGCCTCGTGATCATCTGTCTTCATGCCGGCTCCTTCGCTGCGCCGAATATCTGCCTGCGCTACTTTAGTTGGCTTTATCCTGCGTCTCGTTCTTCGTTCTTTCCTTGTTCTTTCTTCGCCTCTTTCAGCGGCTCGCTGTTCGTCTGATTCCTGGATGCATTCGCCATAAAAACATCAAGATGCAGCATCAAAGCCAAAGGCTAGCGACGAAGCGCCTTTTTCAACGACAAACAAGACACCGATAAACAAGACAACGACAAACAAGGCACCGAAAAACAAGACGCTGAAAAACAGGCCGCCAAAAAAACTGCCGAAAACGCTTCCATCTGCGCCACCCATGGCATATACGAAAGCGTTTTTTCACACTACAACAGCCACTTACATGCACATATCCACGATAACCTGAAAAAACCTCGACCATTTCCGCAGAATAACGCCGCTACCTTTCAATAAACAACATGCCCATCGTTTCGGCACAGCTACATGGTATATAACCCTACAAAAGTCCAATAACCGCCGATTCAAAGAGAATCTTTCTCATAAAACACCGGGCAAGAACGTTTCAAAAGGTGACTTGTGATTACCTGATTAATGCCCGACCAAGATGCCTCCCCCACCGGCCTATGCACGCGCCTCGCCAACCTCCCTGAACGCCAACAAAAAGCGCCGGAGACCTCACCCGATATTCTCGGTGAAGCCTCCGGCGCCAACGGTCAGCGCTTACGCCCTTCAACGACAGGGCTAACGAGCAACTGCGAACAACTGCGAGCTATGACAAGTCACGGCGAGCAGCGACAACTCACTACAAAGGGTCGTCGTCCTTGAAGGTGCGCTCCCCTGAGATCATGGTCGAGACGATGCTCTGGCGGGACATGATGTCTTCGCGTATCGCCACATACACATGGATGATGATGAAGGTGATCATCACCCACATGCCGAGACGATGCAGGGTGTGCACGTCCAGGCTCTGGCCCACCAGCGGGATGACCCAGCCGAACAGCGTGTCCTGCCAACTGCCGCGCAGGGCACCTTCGGCGTAGAGCGCCATTCCGGTCACGATCATGAACAGGGTGCCGAGGGTGATGAAGATGAACATCGCCAACTGTGCCAGGGGATTGTGGCCCACGTACTTGCGCGGGCGTTTCTCCAGAAACAGATACCAGCGAAGCTCGAACCACACCTCACGCCACCAGTCACGACGGTGCAGCGGCAGCCGAAACAGCTGCTTGGCGTGGTGATTGCCGACCAGCGACCAGTAGAACCGAAACAGAAAACCGATCGCCAGGATGTAGCCTGCGGTGAAGTGGGCAAAGCGGATATAGCCCATCACGAAGTGATCGCTGGCCTCACCTGACACCGTCGGCAGCGGCTTGCCGATAAAGTAGCCGGTGACGATCAGCACCAGGATGGCCGCCGCGTTGGTCCAGTGCCAAAGCCGCAGCGGCGCCTCATAGACATAGACAGACGTCTGCTTGACCGAGGAAGGCAGCACCCGCTCCTCCCCAGGGCCCAGCTTGCCTGCCTGAGGGTCGGCCTGGCTGGCTTCTGCAGATGACGACGCTTTCGAGTCATGGGACATGGGACACCCTCCCCCGGCTATCTGACGGTGACGCGAGACAGCTCTTCACCGTCTTCGCTCATCACGTGGGTGGAACAGGCCAGGCACGGATCGAAGGAATGCAGCGTGCGCAGGATCTCCACCGGCTCGTCCGGCCGCTCCATGGGCGTATTCAGCAGTGACGCCTCGAAGGCACCGATGTTGCCCTCCGGGTCCCGTGGGCTGCCGTTCCAGGTGGTCGGCACGATGCACTGGTAGTTCTCGATCTTGCCATCCTTGATGCGGATCCAGTGGCCGTTCATGCCCCGGGGTGCGGCGACCATGCCGACGCCGCGAGCCTCCTGGGGCCAGGACGCCGGGTCCCACTTCTCGATATTGGCGGTGGCCAGGTCGCCGGCGCGGATGTTGGCGATCAGCTCATGCCAGTCATCGAGCATCATGGACGCGCAGTAGTGGGCTTCCAGGGCGCGGGCCAGGGTACGGCCGATGGTGGTCGGCAGCGCCTGCTTCGGCGTCAGACGGGTGCCGGCGAGCTGGTTCAGGGCGGCCAGCGACGAGTCGACCTGGTCGATCACGAAGTCATTGCCCTGGGCGTAGTTGAGGATGTAGCGCGACAGTGGCCCCACCTCCATGGCGTGGCCGCGCCAGCGCGGTGACTTGATCCAGGAGTACTTGGCCGCCTCGTCGATCTCCTCGATCCGGGTGCGGGTGCCGACGGTGCCCTCGCCCAGTTCGTAGTGGTGCTCGGTCTCGCCGTCCCAGGGGTGCAGGCCACGGGACTCGTCGGCGTAGCGGTACCAGGAGTGGGCCACGAATTCCTGGATCTGTTCGGGGTCGGTGGGGTCCACCTCGTGGATCTCGTTCCAGTTGCCACCAAGGATGGCGCCCCCCTTGAGCTGGTCGGTGGACTTGTCGTAGTTGACCTTGGAGTAGTCGCCGTAGTCCATCACGTTGGTGGCGGACAGTCCCCCGCCGTACAACCATCCCTTGTAGAAGCTGGCGATGGCGATGACATCGGGAATATAGACGTTCCTGGAGAAGGCGAAGGCTTCCTCCATGCGCGCGCGCACGAAGTTGAGCCGTTCCATGTTGAGTGGCGCCCCGGCCGCCAGGTCGCCGTCGATATTGATGGCGCAGGGCACCCCGCCGACCATGTAGTTGGGGTGGGGGTTCTTGCCGCCGAACACGGTGTGGACCTTGACGATCTCCTTCTGCAGGTCCAGCGCCTCGAGATAGTGAGCGGTCGCCATCAGGTCCGCCTCCGGCGACAGCCGATAGGCGGGATTGTCCCAGTAGCCGTTCTTGAAAAGCCCGAGCTGCCCAGACTCGATAAAGGTCTTCAGGCGATTCTGGACGTCGCGGAAATAGCCCGGCGACGACAGCGGATGGTTGGGGCCGGTCAACTGCTGCAGTTGCGAGGTCGCCCGCGGGTCCGCCCTCAGCGCGTTGACCGGGTTGACCCAGTCCAGCGCGTGCAGGTGATAGAAGTGCACCACGTGGTCATGCCACTGCAGCACCTTGGCCATCATCTCGCGGATCAGGTGGGCGTTGCGCGGGATGCGGATGTCGAGAGCGTCCTCCACCGCGCGCACCGACGCCAGCGCATGACAGCCGGTGCAGACGCCGCAGATGCGCTCGACAAAGGCCCAGGCGTCGCGCGGGTCACGGCCCTTGAGGATGACCTCGAGCCCGCGCCACATGGTGCCGGTGGACACCGCGTTGCGGATGATGTTGTTGTCATCCACGTTGACCTCGCAGCGCATATGCCCCTCGATGCGGGTCACCGGGTCAACGACGATACGCCGTCCGCTTCTGTCCAGATTGAACCCGTTAGGGGTGTTGATCTGCGTCATCAGGCTTCCTCCCTGTTGGCTGACGACTGGCGCTTGACCTGCGCCCGTTTCAAGGCGCTGACGGCGGCGTGGACCGCCACCGCACCGCCCACCCCGGTGGCCACAACGCCGCCGATCTGGTCAGCGTTGGCCTCGATGCCGAACTGGTGCACGTCCTGCAGCCGGGCGTACCAGGACCCCTTGTCCCAGAAGCCGTCTTCGGAGCAGCCGATACAGCCGTGGCCGGCCTGGATCGGGAAGCTCACGCCCTCGTTCCAGCGGATGGTCGAACAGGCGTTGTAGGTGGTCGGGCCCTTGCAGCCCACCTTGTACAGGCAGTAGCCGCGACGGGCGCCCTCGTCATCGAAGGACTCGACGAACTGGCCGGCGTCGAAGTGCGGCCGGCGGTAGCACTTGTCGTGGATGCGCTGTGAATAGAACATCTTGGGTCGGCCGGTGCGGTCGAGCTCCGGCAGCCGGTCGAAGGTCAGCATATAGGTGATGACCCCGGTCATGACCTCGGCGATCGGCGGACAGCCCGGCACCTTGATGATCGGCTTGTCGGTGATGACCTTGTGCACCGGGGTCGCCCGGGTGGGGTTGGGGCGCGCCGCCTGGACACAGCCGTGGCTCGCGCAGGAGCCCCAGGAGATCACCGCCTTGGCGTGTTCTGCTGTCTCGCGCAGCTGGTCGACGAAGGGCCGCCCACCAACGATGCAGAACATGCCGTCCTCGTTGAGCGGCGGATTGCCCTCTACCGCCAGGATGTAGTTGCCCTTGTAGCGCTCGATGGTGTCGGCCAGGGCGGCCTCGGCCTGATGCCCCGCCGCCGCCATCAGGGTGTCGTCGTAGTCCAGCGATATCATCGACAGCACCACGTCCTTGACCAGCGGATGGGCCGAACGGATGAACGACTCCGAACAACAGGTGCACTCGAGCCCGTGCACCCAGATCACCGGCGTGCGCGGCTTGGTCTCCATGGCGTGGGCGATTTTGGCGGTGTAGGCAGGCCCGAGCCCCAGCGCCGCCGCCGTCAGTGAACAGAACTTCAGAAATGAGCGACGCGTGACCCCCTGTCGCCGCATCACGTCGTAGAAGGTTTCGATGGGCTCCATCGGCAACGACTCCCCTGTCGTGGTCCTGGATCTCGCCACCGGCGTGATCCCCTGATCTGGAGGCGGCCTGCCCTCGATACGGCCAAGGCCAGAAGCCGACTCAAAGCCTGCGCGCCAGGCCATCCAGATCGCCTGTTGTTGTTTCCCTCAACTACAGGGCAAGGGCCGTGCCAGATTGCGGGGAGGACGTCTTTTCAAACACTTGGCGCACTTGATGACCACATGGCGGTAGCGCCCTTTCCAGCCGCCTCCGTCACGCCAGCACAGAACTCGCGCTACACGGCACACAGGTGGTAGCCGGCTTTCCAGCGCGCTGCGCTTGCGTCGCCCTGCCCGCCCCGGGCCACTATCAGAGCCGTCACCAGGGCCATTGCCGTAACCCAAGTGCTTGACAACAAGCCGGCAATCCGTAGAATACGGCGCCATCCAAAGGCTACGTAGCTCAGTTGGTTAGAGCACATCACTCATAATGATGGGGTCCCCTGTTCGAGTCAGGGCGTAGCCACCAGATACCGAAAGGCCCGTCGATCACCGATCGACGGGCCTTTTCGTTGTGCCTTCCAATGCAACGGTTCAACACCGACGCAGAAAAAACAAAGCGCCTGGCGGTTGCCCGCCAGGCGCTCTGTTATCGTCGTTTCAGTCTTTCAGCAAGCGCTGCGAGCGCTGTACCTACACCAGTTCGGCGCTGTTGAAAAAGGCCGTCAGTGCGCGGGTCAGGTGTTCCACGTCCTGGCTGCCGGCGGTCTCGCGGATAGAGTGCATCGCCCACTGGGGCACCCCCACGTCCAGCGTCGGCACGCCAAGCTCGGTTGCGGTAATGGGGCCGATGGTGCTGCCGCAGCCCATGTCCGCCCGGGTAATAAAGGTCTGCACCGGCACCTCTACCTTCTCGCACAGATCACGGAACATCGCCGCCGTGGCGCTGTTGGTGGCGTAGCGCTGGTTGGCGTTGGTCTTGATCACCGGGCCTGCGTTGAGGCTCGGTCCGTGCTGGGCGTCGTGCTTGTCCTTGAAGTTCGGGTGCAGCGCGTGGGCGTTGTCGCAGGAGATCATCCGCGAGGACTGGATCAGGCGGATATAGCCTTCCTCGGTGCCCTCGCCGACCTGGCCATTCACCCGCTTGAGCACGTCGGCGAGGAACGGGCCCTGGGCGCCACAGGCGCTGGCACTACCCACCTCTTCGTGGTCATTGGCGACCAGCACCATGCCCTGTTCGCCGTCGGCGTCGAGCATCGCCTCCAGGCCAATAAAGCACGACAGCAGGTTGTCCAGGCGGGCGCTGGCGATCAGTTCCTTGCCCACGCCCACCAGCGACGGCGGCTGCAGGTCATAGAAGCCCAGCTCGAAGTCCAGCACCTTCACCCCAGTCAGACCGTGCTCCTGCTCCAGCCAGGCCAGCAGCAGGCGATCGAGGTCGTCGTCCTTGCCGCCCTGCAGCACCACCGGCGCCATCTGGGTCTGGGCATTCATCGCCTTGCCGTCGTTGGCTTCACGATCCAGGTGGATGGCCAGGCTCGGGATGATGGCGATGGCCTCGGCGACGTTGAGCAGCACGCCCTCGACCCGCGCATCGGCGTGACGGACATGCAGACGCCCGGCCAGGCCCAGGTCACGGTCGAACCAGGGCGCGAGCAGTGCCCCGCCGTAGACCTGCACGCCAAGCTGCAGCCAGCCCGCCGAGGTCTGGCCGGCGTGGGTCTTCAGCCTGAGATTGGGGCTGTCGGTATGGGCGCCGACCATGCGCAGACTGGTGACCGGCTGGCCCTTCGGCAGGTTGACGGCGATAATCGAAGAATCGTTGCGGGTCACGTAGAAGCGGTCACCGGGAACCAAATCCCAGCTATCGGTCTCCAACAGACGACGGTAGCCGGCGTCCTCGAGCCGCTGAGCCATGTTCGCGGTGGCGTGCCAAGGGCTGGGGGAACGGTGAAGAAACTCAAGCAGCCGACTGAGCCTTTTGGCGCATCCGGCATCATCCTTTGGCAAGCACTCCTGTGACATGGGCGTCCTCTGTTGCATGATAGTGTGGTTCAAGGATTGACCCTAAATGTCGCACAACGGCAAGGGTCAAGGATTGACATCAAGCTGCTACAATGCGAATCCGGTCCAAGGGACCCGCCGACCGAGTCGGTGTCAGACCGACGAGTGTACACGAATCCTGGAGTGCTTCATTGATGAGCCTGATTGAGTCTGCGGGTCGCGCCCTGGCGCTGTCCCTGCTGATCGCGGCCCCTACGGCGCTGGCTACTCCCACGCCCGGCGACGACCAGCGTCAGGCGGCCATGGAGGTGGCCGAATCACTACGCTACGGCCACTACGCGGACGTGAGGCTGGACGACCAATGGTCCAACCGCGCCTTCCAGCGTTATCTGGACGTGCTGGACGGCCAGCGTGCCTACTTCGTGCAGGACGACGTGGATGAGTTCGCTGATCTGCGTACCGGCATGGACGAGGCAATGCTCGAAGGCTCCCTGGAGCGGGCCTACGACCTCTACGAGCGCTACCACGATCGTGCCGAGGCGCGTCTTGAGTGGATGCTCGACGAGATCGACCACCTCGACATGAGCTTCAACGGCGAAGGCCGCCTCGAACTCGACCGCGAGGACGCCGCCTGGGCCGCCTCCCAGGCGAGCCTCGACGACTTGTGGCGCAAGCGCCTGGCCAACGCCGCCCTGACGCTGTCGATCAGCGGCCAGGAAGACGACGAGGTCATCGACACCCTGCGCGAGCGCTACGAGACCCAGAAGCATCGCCTCGAGCAGACCAACGCCGAGGACGTGTTCGGGCTGATCATGGCCGCCGCCACCGGCACCGTGGACCCCCACACCGAATACCTGTCGCCGCGCCAGGGTGAGTCCTTCGACATCCAGATGCGCCTCTCGCTCGAGGGCATCGGCGCCCTGCTCCAGGCCGACGGCGAGTACGTCAAGGTCGCGAGCCTGGTGCCTGGAGGCCCGGCCGAGAAGGACGGCGCGCTCAAGCCCGCCGACCGCATCATCGGCGTCGGCCAGGAAGGCGAAGACATCGTCAACGTGGTCGGCATGCGCCTGGACGACGTGGTCGAACTGATTCGTGGGCCCAAGGGCTCCGAGGTGCGCCTCGAGGTGGTGCCCGGTGAAGCCGTGGACATGACCCGCTCCACCGTGGTCGACATTACCCGTGACACCGTCAAGCTCGAGGATCAGGCGGCCAGCAGCGAGGTCATCGAGATCCAGCGCGAAGACGGCGTGCACAAGGTCGGCGTAATCGAGGTGCCCGCCTTCTACGTCGACTTCGACGCCTGGCAGGCCGGCGAGGAAAACTACCGCTCCACCACCCGTGACGTCGCCGCCGAGGTCGAGAAGCTCAAGGCCGAAGGCGTCGAGGGCATCGTGCTGGACCTGCGCAACAACGGCGGCGGCGCGCTGCAGGAAGCCAACTCGATGATCGGCCTGTTCATCGACCGTGGCCCCACCGTGCAGGTACGTGACGCCCGTGGCCGCATCAGCCTCTACGGCGACACCGACAGCGGCACCCTGTATGACGGCCCGCTGGTGGTGCTGGTCAACCGCCTGTCCGCCTCGGCCTCGGAGATCTTCGCCGGTGCCATCCAGGACTACGGTCGCGGCCTGATCGTCGGCTCCAACACCTTCGGCAAGGGCACGGTGCAGACCCTCAACGACCTGAGCTACGGCCAGATCAAGCTGACCCGCGCCAAGTTCTACCGCATCTCTGGCGAGAGCACCCAGAACCGCGGCGTGAAGCCGGACATCATGTACCCGAGCCTGCTCGACCCCGAGATCATCGGCGAGAGCGCGCTGGACAACGCCCTGCCCTGGGACACCGTGCGCGACGTCCAGTACCGCAGCTACGGCACCCCGCGCCAGTACCTGAAGGACCTGCGCGTCCGCCACCAGCAGCGTGCCGACGAGCACCCCAACTTCCACTACCTGGAACAACGGGCAGAGCTGGCGAGCCGCCTGCGCGAGCAGCACACCAGCGTCAGCCTGAATCGCGAGCAGCGTCAGCGTGAAGCCGACGCCCAGGACGCCGAAATGCTGGCGCTCGAAAACGAGCGCCGCGAAGCCCTCGGCCTCGACATCCTCGAGGAATGGGGCGACGCCCGCGAAAGCGGCGACGACGCAGACCTCGCCGACGAAGAGACCGAAGAGGAACAGCCCGTCGACCGCGCCGAGGTCGAGGAGTCAGCGGAAATCCTGCTCGACTTCGCCGAACTCGGCCCGAGCTGGCAGTACGCGGTAAAAGGCTAAGCAACGACAGAAACAAGTAGTCGCAAGCAAAACGAAAAAGCCGGGGCATCGAGCCCCGGCTTTTTTGGTCTTAGTGGTCTGAACTCAGCCATCGCCACCCTAGCGGCGAAAAGCCCTTCTCACTCTTCTCTCCCTCCAAAGCCATACCGCGACCAGAAGTTCGAGCACGGCGAAGCCCACAAACGCCGCTCCGTAACCCCATCGCACCTGGCGCTGCTGCTCCTCGGTCGGAAACAGCTCCAGCGAGCCATGCAAAAACCCCGCACCGCTCAGCAGCATCAACACGAGCAACAGCACCGCAACACACCAGAGTAGGATTCTCACCTTCGTCCCGCCTTGTTCGTCAGCCGCAGCTGTCAACATAGTTCCCAATGCGCAGACGGCTGCGCATACTGGTAATGACACCGAAAATCAGAGCGACGAGGATGCAAACACGATACGATCAGAACGCTCCCAAACAAGCCACAAATCTCAGCATAAACAGCGACTTGCTGAAAATGGCCAGGAGTATGAATGTCAACCTCTCGGTCACGCTAGAGAAAGCACTGGACGCAAAGCTCGTCGAGAGCGAAGCCGAACAATGGCAGAGGGATAACAGCAACGCTATCAAAGCTTACAACGATGCTATCTCTGAGCATGGGTGCTTCGCCGAAGAGTACAGGACATTCTAATGCCCCAGTTCGACGTGTACGCCAACCCTAGTGCGTCGACGAAAAGGATGTACCCCTTACCTTCTGGACATACAGAGCGATACCCTCTCGGCGTTGGCCACCCGAATTGCGGTGCCCCCTGGACGAGCATCATTCCTCAAAGGAGAAAAACTGACCCGCCTTACTCCAACAGCGACCCTCGACAGCGAAGAACTGTTGATCCTTATCCCACAAATCGCATCATTGCCTGCCAGCGTTTTAAAAACGCCCATCGGTACTCTAGAGCACATGCGAGATGAAATGTTAGCTGCACTCGACTTCGCAATAGTGGGCTTCTAGTGTTGGATATAGGTATCTAACGCCGTCAACACAGCCGAGCGAAACGTAGTGAAGCGAGTCCAGCACGGCGGCTTTTTGCCGTGCGAGTGTGATTGGCCTTGTTATAGGGCTAATACTTGATCTGCAAAATATGCCTGTAAGAAAACACCTTGCAGCCACATTAAATTTTAGCCGTCAAACCCACCGTCACTAGACGTAGGCGGTAGAGGTGTTGTGTCAGGGTCAGGACCACCATCACTGGAAGTTGGTCCTGGTAATTCACCTGGCTCTAAAGCGTAGACAGATGAAGATATTATTAAGAGAGCTGCAAATATCATTCTAATCATGCTCATGGTTCCTCAAGCCTTTTAGTGGGGTCTTAAACCATCAATACTAGCGAGCATCGATGTACTAATAATGCGAAATAGGTATAAATATAGAATTAAGTAGCTGACTACAGTTCTGACCAGCCCTATAACGCCTAAATCAGGTGCGCCGCAGGCGTCGCCTGGATTTATTTGTTATGAACCTAGTCCGGCAAATACCAATCTACCATTTCTTGAATGTAATTTGGCGCTTCTGATATTTCAGGTTTGAATGTAATTGTATCTTCGTTAATGAACAGTATGTATTTTGAAATCTCTGCAATATCTTCAGGGGGAAATCCATAACGTATTAGCAAGGTATGCATAGTATTGTTGGTGCCAAACCGCAACAACTCTATCATTCTGTCCGAACGCTGATCTGTAGTATTATCTTTATAAACTTTAAATGCAGTTATAAAGGATTCTGAAAGAGAGAATGAAATTACCTGATCTAGATAGTCGTATGTGTCAAAAACAACCGCATCGTAACTTACATTTTTTGCCAAGGTATTCTTTTCAAAGATTGAATACTTTCGCGTCAGTGTGCTCTTTGGAAGTTTAGCGGCTGGCTGTGAGAAAGCAGCATAACCTTGTTTGCCTTCATCCTTTTTGCAGATATAACTATAACGAATACCAACAATCTCCCTAAAGGATCTCCCTTGAATCACTTGAATAAATATTGATATTGCTTGCCTAAATACTTCAACCTCGCCCTCATATAATTCCCTATTAATTGACGCTTCATATATAAACCTGAAGTACTGATTTAACGACTCTCGTTTATTTTCATTCTTTGACCCGTAGAGGCTGTCTTTGATCGAATCGCCGTTGTAGATAATACTTAATATTGCTTCACAGTATTTTAATACCTCTGACTCAGAAAGCCGCTCAATTTTCGATAAGGGCGCTTGTTTATCATCATCAAAACTACCTTCCTTTATCGAATTGATAAGTTCTGATGTGTCAGGATCATCAATGATTTCCGGATTTTCGATGACTGACTGTTCGTCTAGCAGAAATTTTTCGTTAACTCTTTGGGAGAGAAGCTGAGGGCTTTTTGTGAATACATAACCAAAGTCAAATTTAGGCTGCTTGGATAGCCTGCCGGCTCTTCCGATTAAATTCTTAAACGCCAAAGCTCTATTTTGATCACTGTCACCAAGAATTCGCATATTATCAAGCCATACAATATCGAAAGGCATATTAATACCCTGCGCAAGAGTGCTTGTGGCAAAGCAAATTGTTGAATGGCCCTTTCTTATTAAATCTTCGACTAGAAAGCGTACTTCCAGCGGCACTGAACCATGATGAATTACAATGCCCTTTCGTAATAGTTTGACTAACTCAGAGTTATGATCATCATTATCAGCACCTAGTAGGTGTTCAACCGTGTTGATTATCTCTTCCGCCTCAACTGAATCTATATCGTCATATTTATCAACATATTTCCTGAACGGCTCAATGTATTTACCGTTGTATATCGAAGCTTTTGATACATACACAAGCACAGAATGAGTTCCATCAAATGCAAAGTCACTAAACTTTTGTTCATGCTCAACACATTTTCTAATTTGATGGCCTCGATCAATGAATGGAGAAAAGTGGTAATATTTTTTATTTTTATGCTGATAAATAAAAATCTTACCTACAGTACCGTGTGTATATGACTTGGAATAACTACCTTTCTCTGGAAACCCATGCTTTTTGATCTGAGCGTCAGGATTTTCTACAAATGGATGTGCGAAAATTAGCTTCGCCGAATCAAAATATTGCTTAACCCTTCGCACAAGTACATCAAAGATAACCCCTCTTTCGATTTCTTCAGACACTTGAGCTTCATCAAAGAAAAACAATTTTATGTTTAAATTTAGATTTTTAGAGAATAGATCTCTTGCCCGTTCGGGTGTCAGAATAAATATTCTTCGCAATTCCCTAGATTTGAATATGTCATCTACAAAAGGGGATATCATCACACTTTTGTCACCATTGAACTTTTGCTTCATTGTGTTGACATATTCTGCGATCAAAGCTCTAGAGGGGACAATTACGACAGCATCGCCATCATTTTCAGCAATGAAATCTCTAATCGAATATGATTTTCCCGCACTTGTTGGGGCAGATATAGAAACTACTTTATTTTCATTAACTGCTCGTCGAACACTTGCCTGAACAGGAGTTAAATATTCTCCAAACTCTTCCTTGTGTTGTTTGCCAATTCCTGACAATAGAAAAGAGTATAAATTACTGGGCTCTGGCAATTTATAAAAGAGTCCGAGAGACGTGATAATTTTTTCTTCATTTTCTTGAAATTCATCGCCATGGTACTTTTTATAATAAGCTATTTTTTCTAAAAGCTGAGAGCTTACTGGCCCTTCTTTATGAAGAACATCTAATAACTCAGAAATGCCATTGACTGGATTAGTTTCTTCTGCAATGTCGATTATGCTCATTGACTCACTCCAACCAAGTACACTGCTTTTATGTTATCTAAACTCAACTTTTCTTGAGCCGATTCAATAGCATTTTTCAAAACCTTAAGTGGGTCTTCTGTATTTATAGAGAAGGAAGTAACAATACCAAAATTATCATTATTTAGATTGTCAACGGCCGATTCTGGGGCTAACTCCCTTAAGTGAACATAATCTCTTAGATGCTTTTCATCATCGATGAAACCTTTGGATTGGTTTATAGCATTACCATGAGGATTAACACTTCCTGAATATTTTGCTTCGCCAAAATTTATAAGGTCATCAGTGCAAACTGTATGAAAATCAAATCCCTCATTTTGTTTTTGTTGTGGCTTCCATAGTTCTGCTATGGGTAAAATCACATGGTTGAATATTTTCTCAAGTGCCTTTGTTGACCCAATCGAAACCATGATTTCACCAAACTCACTACCTACATCAGAGGTGATTTTTGTAGATTCAAATATCTCAACTAGAGCAGCGGCTGTTTCTTGAACTGTTCTGTCATATGCTCTTCTGCTACCTACATCTAGACTTGTCATCCAAGAGGTATCAAGCACTTTTTTAGCTAGCGCTTCAGATATTATCTTTATATCGTTCACTATCACATGACATACCCTAATCTTTCCAATCGGTGTCACTGCTTCTACTTCAAAGTAGTCACACCCCCAATCTGCATCAGAATATTGACTTCCATATCTGGGCTTATCTGTCATAAAAATCACTTCAAGTGTGTTGGATATTAGTTTGAGTGCTGGGGCGTGGCGGCTCATAACGCCGCTGTATGGGGCATTTTTTCTGTAGTGGAGTTTTGGGGTAAATTGGCGAAGCCACCCCAAAACGGAGCGAAGAAAAAAATGTCTCTATGACAGCTTTGTTATACTGATCTTACCCAGCAATGGTGGACACCGGTCTAAGCGATCATTCGAGCCTCGAAGGCCTCTGGGCTGATCATCCCGATCGTGCTGTGCTGGCGTTGCCGGTTGTAGTCCAACTCAATGTACTCGAACACCTGCCGTCGCATGGTTTCTCGGGTCGTGAGTCGCTCGCCGTGAATGGCCTCGACCTTGAGACTGTGAAAGAAACTCTCGGCGCAGGCATTGTCGTAACAGTTGCCCTTGGCACTCATGCTGCACCGGAGGTCGTGCCGGGTCAGCAACGACTGGTACAGGGACGAACAATACTGGCTACCACGGTCGCTATGCACGATGA
>NZ_JAMXRY010000074.1:0-17397 GCF_024124525.1 Halomonas sp. OfavH-34-E
ATTGCGCTACCCTCTCCTCGATACTGTTGGTATCCGCCCCAGTCCGACCGCCATCGGCTGGGGCTTCTCGTCAGTCAACCCCGTGATGGATTGCCCCTGTGGACTGGATCATCGACCGCATGGCGTCGTAGCCGTGGCGATGTCCGAATTCCCGGTCGATCGGCTGGCTGCTGCACCCGGCCAGGGACAGGACGGTGATCAAGATCAGTGCTCGCATGATGTTTACTCCTCTGTCGGCGCTGGCAGTATGATTTCGCCCACTCCGCCGCAGTCTGGGCAGACATGAATCATGCTTTCGGCATATCCGCCCAGCGTCTGGTCTATAGAGCCATCGCCGTCGCACGTATCGCATGTGATTACCTGACCTGCCGGCGTCGCCGGGCAGTTTTGCCAGTGAGTTGGCTTGTCGCCATCATCGAAGGCTCTAAATTGCACCTCTCCATTCCATGAGATGTGATCGGTGTAGGGCATCCACTCTCCATGAGCGGAGTCGATGAAGGCTGTCACCGGGGTAGGGCAACCCTCGAAGGCAACCATTACAGGGACGCCGACTCCCGGCAGCCGATCCTTTACGCTGATCCACTCGCTCATGCCTCCCTCCTCATGCCGCCCAGGCGTCCCGCTTCTCGTGGTATTCGCTGAGCAGCCGGTCGTAGTCGTCGTCGGTGAGCTTGGCCTCGAGCCACGCCGCCGGGTAACCGCGGCGGTCGAGGATGTCGAACTCGAATTCCTCCGGCTCCGGCGGATCGGCGTCACCGTATCCCCAGCCGGTGGTGCGCATCGGCGCCCCATGGCTGTAGAACGTCACCCGGCACCGGCACGGAATACCGGCAACGGTGGTCATGAACGTCATGCCGCCGCCCTCCTCCGGTAGTGCTGGTCCAGGGCGATCTCGATCGCTCGATTGACCTCCGAGCCGCCCCGATAACCGTTGCTCAGAAACACCTCGGCAACGGCCATGATCAGACCGTCCATCGACAGCTGGTCAGCCATCAGAGCCTCTTTGATCGCGTCATCGACCGGGTACGCCCCCGGCTCTCGGCCAGCGTCTCGCAGGGCCTCGATGTCCCTCGAGTGTTTGCTCCATCCACTCGTGCACATACCTACCTCCTGCCGCACCAAGCGGCGCCGATGAATGCGATGGCGTACAGAATGGCGAACACCACCAGCCAGGATTTATCGGGGGTCATGACTGGCCCCGGGCTTTGGCCAGGGCATCAGCCATGGTTCGGCGAAGCCCAGCAAGGGCTTCTGCCTCTCCGTAATGCTCTGCATCCACTTCGCTATCTGCGGGCAGCCAAAGATCGACAACCCTCTCGAAGGCGGCCAGCGCCTCATACAGCTCCGGCGCCGCCGCGATCAGGCTGGCGTTTGCGTCCGCCTCGGGGTCGCCCGGCGAATAGATGGTGGCCAGGTCGTCATGCCAATAATCAGCCGTCGCAATGTGGTAGCAGGCGTGCTGAGGGTGGTCGTCATACGCGAACCACGGCCCCGGTGTGAATTTGGTCTCGCTCATGCCCTACCCCTCGTGCAGATCCACCCCAGAAGGCCAGCCAGGCCGCCCAGGGCAGTGAAGAAAGCGAAAAACGAGCCCATCACGGTGATGGCGATGGTCTCGTTCGATGCGTCAGGGGGCAGCATGCTGACCGCCCAGACGGCGAACTCGCGGATTGGGTTCATGTGCTGCCCTCCTTGAATGGGGCCCAAAAAAAGCCGCTCGGGTGAGCGGCAATGCAGGGAACAGGTGGTGATGCGGGTGCATCGGGGAAGACTGTGAGTGATGGCGACCCACAACGGGCGACCTCCCAACTCCATGGTTAGGTGCGCTAAGCCTCACGTCTGGCAACCGCTCCAGGGGCAGCGCTACCCTTGGGTTATTGCCAATCGCTACGCAACCGATCACCGCACTCGCGAAATGCCGGGCCGTCGGTTAACACTGCGCCACGCCATCACTCACAACCCTCTCCGATGGCCCCGTACTCTGGCCCGGGGCGGGGCGCTGGGCCGCACTGCGCAGCGGATCGCGTAACCCTGGTTGTCACGCCCTGCGGCGCAGCTCGTTGTAGATGTCCTGCATGAACTCCCGGCCCTGCATTCCAGCCAGCGTCTCGACGCCCGCCTTCTGATCTTCCTTATGGGCATCCAGCGCTTCGAAGGCCTTGCACGCCATGTGCTCGACGACCCGCTGCGCCTCTTGCGCCACTTCCCGACCCATCCGGGCCATTTCCGCATCGGTCTCCGGCATGCCGTTTGCGCTGATCCAGCGCTCGGCGGCGAGCAGGTGGTGCGGGGTGATCATGTCTTCGGTGATGTGCATCTCGACTCTCCCGTTGTCATCCATCAGCCCTCTCAGCGAGAAGGCTGGTGGATGACGCCCCGCTGTGCAGGGCGTCGATCACTGATTACTCTTTGGTCTTACGCCACCCGGCCCGATAGAGCATTCTGGCGATGCGCTCCCGCCCGTAGAGCAATGGGCCATGGCCTCGCACGAATGTGTCGGCAACCATTTCGCTGATCACCTTGTCTTCAAGACTGGGTATGGGGCGGTACCCGTGCTTTGCCGAGTAATACGAGTTGTTGTGCTTCAGATGGAAGATTGCTTTGCCGTTGTGGTGGGCGATGATTTCGCATCGCTCCCAATCATCTAAGCCGCAGTCGATCTCGCAAACTGTGCCCACCGGGGGCAGGCCTTCACCGTTCCACTCCTGCTTATCCATCACGCTCTCCTGTCGCTGTGCATCCGAGAGGGCTGGCCGGTGCTGATCTCCGGCTTTTGCATCAATGACGCGCGCGAACGGTTCTCATGGTTCCTACCAAGCCGCTTGACGATGTTTTATCTCTCGCCGTCCCCGGCGCGGAGCCTGCAGGCTTGCGACCTGCAGGATGCTTGGCCTACGTCATTGATTGCGCATCAGCCTGCGCATTCAACCCTCTCGGATGGGCTCTGCCGTGGCAAAGCCCGGAATTCGTCTCTCTCGCACCGCCGATGTCGCCATCGGTAGCTCCTGAGGCAGGTGTCCCCCAGCAGCCCTACAGCCCCCAACCGTTTTAGGGGGATGCCCCGCGACGCCGACCTATTCTTCTGGTGGTCTTCACGCCTCTGCATGCGGGATAGCTGTGCGATTACTACGTCAGATTGTTAAAGAGCGTGGCCAGGTGGCCGGTGGTGGGCTGCTGCCCTGTCCACGCTTCACAGTCTACAAGTTTATCTTGTTTCTGCAAGCCATAAACGACAAGAAAACAAGTTTAGATTGTAATCGCTTGTTTTTTAGGCACAAAAAAACCGCCTCAAAGGCGGCTGTGTGGTCAAACTGGTGGCCTACCGGATGCTGTTCATGTACTCCAGGGCTTCTGGGAAGCCTGATGTCGAGTAAGTAGAGTCTTTATGGATGCCGCGCGGCCACGAGGTGTATCGGGTTCGAAGCACGCTCCCAGCGTGCATCTGATCAATCAGGCTCTGAGCCTTTGATCCGCTCAGCATAACGTCCTCTCTCGCAGACAAAGGCTGATTCGAGTCAACCCTGAAGACAAGATCAGATCGCGGATACTGATCCCCCAGCAATGACAGGAAGTACTTGCCATTCTGCCAAAACAAGAAAAAGTCGCCGCGCTTGATAGTGCATGACCTGTCATCCGTCATCGCGTCAGTGCTGCAACTAACTGCCCATGAGGTGTCTCTGGCGCCGGGGTAAGAAGGCTCGTCCGGGCTACTGAAGGCCCCTGCCTTACTGCCATCATGCACTATTTGATAGCGAATCCCCTGGACCATCCCTCGCTCATAAACTTTGCATCCAAGATGCCCGGCATCAACAAACTCAAACTCCGCGCCAGACTGATACGTTGCAATGTCATCGGAAGTGACTCCGGAGCAGGCATCTTGTTGTGCCGCGACCTGGGGAACAGGGCGGAAGCTGGCCGACTGTTCGTGACCTGCAACACATCCGGCTATTGGCGCCAACAATACAGCGATTGCCACAAACTGCCTCATATTTCTCCCTCTCGCTCTTCCATCGCAATTGACTAGGCAAAAGTCTCCCACCAAAACACACGTCCGATGATGCGTGGTGCCTCGGGGTCTCCAATCATGTAGACCTCCTCGGGATACTCGGCTTGGTTGTCGCTAACTACACGCATACGGTTGAGCGGCGCTCGATACAGGCGCTTAACACGCAGCATGCCACCGTGATCAAGCGCGTAGACCTCGCCGTCAATGATGTGACGACAGCCCTTGTCTATGCCGATCGGCGAGCCGTCTTTGATGACGGGTTCCATGGAGTTGCCAGCAACCGTTGCGCAGGCTGCATTGTGTGGCTGAATTCCGGCCTTAGCCAGCCTGACCAGGCTGAACCGCATAGAGCACCCGTGATTCTCGATTACCTCGGTCCGACCATCGCCTGCCGCCATCTCGACTTCCCGAAAGAATGGGATCTCGATCTCGTCAGGCGCGAGCGGTCCTTCGTCCTCAACGATCTCAGTGTCGTGCATCACCATCTCGTCAGGCCCTAACTCACTCATGGAGCCCTGCCCGAAGATCAGCCACTGGGAACGGACACCGAGCTGCTTCGCCAGTGTATCGATACGCTTATGACGAGGCATGGTCTTACCTGCCTCCCATAACTGCACGGTCTGAGGGGAAACGCCGAGAATATTGCCCAACTCGGTCTGGTTTAGGCCTCGACGCTCCCGCGCTTTCTTCAATCTCTCTGGGAATTCCATCTGCCTGCCTGGGTGGGCCTGTGGGACGCCAAAGTGGCTGCCCATAAGCCTACAAGCATTGCTTGTGAGCGGCAAAACAAGATTGGCTTGTAAACCGCGTGGTATGGCGCTATCCTCGTTACAAGTTTTTCTTGGAGTGAAGGTCATGACGCCTCGCAAAGCCCTGAACAAGGCAATCAAGGAAGCCGGAAGTCAGAGCGCCCTCGCTCGAGCTTGCGGCGTTTCTCAGCAAGCGGTCCAGCAGTGGGCTGTCACCGGCAAAGTTCCTGCTGCCCGAGTGCAGAGCGTTGTTGCTGCATGTTCTGGCGCGGTCAGCGCTATCGACCTTCGCCCCGATGTGTTCGGCGAGAAGTACGTCGCCTAACCACAACCACAGATTAGCCCAGCCCAGCAGCACCGGGCAGGTTTCACCACCAGCGAGACATACACATGGACAAACTTACAGCAGCCATTCAGGAAGTCGCCGAGGACTACGGATACAAGCGCCTCGCCGCAGCGGTGGGCTGTCCGTACCAGGTGCTGGTGAATCAGTGCAACCCGATCAACGACCGTCCCATCTCGCTTCGCAAGTTCTGGCTGATGTTCTCCATCACCAAGGATATGCGCCTGCTGGTGGCGTTTCTGGATGAGATCGGGGCAGTAGCCGTAGCCAAGGGTAAGCGCGACGAGAACGCCAGCCTGTTCGATCTGGTGGTGAATCACCAAGTCGCCGCCGGGACTGTCGCCCAGGTTATCCGCCAGGCACTGGATGACGGGCTGATCACCGCCGAGGAAGCGCGGGACATCCGCAATGCCATCCGCGCCGAGATCGATTGTTTGACCGCTCTGGAATCAGAGCTGATGGAAATGGCCGAGCCGAGACTGGCCAAGGCCTGAGAGGAGAATGATATGCACACCATCCCCTTCAAGACACAAACGAATGAACAAGGCGTGCCAGAGACACGCCTTGTCGACGCGGTTATTCGCTCCGGTAAGCACTGCCGTGAACTGACCGATTCTGCGTCTGCTTCTCGACCTGCGCCGTCAGGTCCGAAGGGTCACCAATGATTGAGCTAAGGGCTAGCTCAAAGGCCTTCCGGTCTTGCACGCCTTGCAGAGAGCTGCTCAGAAACTTGGCGGTTTCTTCCATGAGCTCAGTGTTGAAACCCGGGCTCTTGGATGCTCCCGCCTTGATGGCTGTCAGGGCGGCGAGAACACCTGCCTCAAAGTCAGTGATCACAGTTTTGTCCATGTCGGGCCTCCTTGGCCGTCGTGTGTGTGGAAACTCCGACGATACCACGGATGCGCCCGGCGCCCTTTAGACGAGAAAAAGCCCCGCAGGTTTGGCGACCAAGGGCGGGGCTTCACTACTTCAAAAGGTGATCAAAGTATGAACGACATCATCGAAACCAGCAAGCCCACCATGTCGAGCCGCGAAATCGCGGAGCTGACCGGGAAGCGTCACGGTGACGTGATCCGAGACATTCGCACGATGTTGGAGCAAATGGGGGATGACGCAGATTTGCGTCATGTCACCGAGGAGCGGGATTCGCGCGGGTACACCCAGCATTTCCTCCTCGATCGCTACCACACCGAAGTGCTGGTCACCGGCTACGACGTCAAGCGCCGGGCTGCCGTGATCAAGCGCTGGTACGACCTCGAGACTGGCGCGGCCAAGCCTGCCCTGCCCGACTTCACCAACCCTGTCGAGGCCGCCCGTGCCTGGGCCGACGAGGTTGAGAGCAAGCTGCGTGCTGAGGCCGCCCTTGAACATGCCAAGCCTGCCGTTGAGTTCGTCGAGCGCTACGTCTCCGCCGACTCCGGCAACAAGGGTTTCCGCCAGGTCGCCAAGCTGCTCCAGGCCAACGAGCGCGAGTTCCGCGCCTTCCTGCAAGACAGCCGTGTCATGTACCGCCTGGGCGGCGAGTGGATGCCGTACCAGCAGCATATCGACGCTGACCGCTTCGTCGTCAAGACCGGCGTAACTGAGGACGGTGGCCACTCCTACAGCCAGGCCAAATTCACACCCAAGGGCGTCAATTGGATTGCCGGCCTGTGGGCTCAGTACAAGCTGGAGGACGTGGCATGAGCAACCTGGCCCGTATCTCCGACCACGAGCGTTTCGAGGCCCGGGAAGTGCCCGAGCCTGAAAGCAAGGGGGCACAGTTGGAAGACGGATATGTCCGTACTGCCAACGCTATCGTCGAGGCGCTTTGCAAGGCCCCTCTGACGAGCAGAGAGGCCCGTGTCGTCCGTGCGGTAGAGCGCGCCACCTTCGGGTGGGATCGCTCCTCAGCGCGCCTCTCACAAAGCGTCCTAGCCAAGATGACTGGCCTGACGACCAAGCGTTGCAGCGAAACCGTGAACGGCCTGTTGGCCAAGAAGGTTCTTCGTCGCGATGGCGGCTCGCAGGCCCCGATCGGCATCAATACCCGCATCAGCGAGTGGGATTTCTCGGCTCAGAAGTCTCGGGTGTCCCCAAAACGGAAGCCTGATCCAACTTGGGGACTCCGACCCCAAAATGGGGACGAAAAACGTCCCCAAGATGGGGACACAAATACAGACACTACAGACACTCTAGAACCTAAAGGTTCTAGAAAGTCCTCGAAGAAGTCCTCGCCGAAGAAATGGGGTGACCCCGTTGACCACGAGATGGCCGAGCAAATGTTCGCCGCCATCAGTGCCGACCTGACCAACCCCAAGCGTCCGAACATGAGCTCCTGGGCAAACGAGTTTCGCCTGATGCGAACCCGTGACGAGCGCACCGTCGAACAAATCCGCTTCCTGATCACCTGGACTGCCCAACACCAGTTCTGGTCAGGCGTCATCCTCAGCCCCGCCAAGCTGCGCGCCAAGTGGGATCAGCTCGAAATCCAGGTCAAGAAGCTCAAGGAGTCTCGTCATGAAAACCGCATCTCAGCTGGCAACCGTCGCGCAGAGCAGGATCGTGTCGCAGCGAGCCTCGCAGACCCCTACGACACCTCCTGGGCGGAAGGCCTTTTCGACGAAGGAGGAGCGAAAGCAGGAGATTCAGGGGCTGGTGAACCGGGCGTTTACCCGGCTGGAGGCGATTTTTCCGAGGACATGGCGGATGTCGTTCTCGACGAGCGAGATGCTTCAACTGGCCAAGCGGGAACTCGCACTTTCGATGGCGAGGTGGTCATCACTGCCGACGATGGAATCGCTCGACATGGCTATTGAAGAAATCAAGCTCGAGGGCGGGAACTGGCCGCCATCCATCGCTGAGCTCTGCCGAATCTTCAAACCGCGCCTGAAAGACTTCGGGCTGCCGGAACCCGAGATCGCCTTCCGCGAGGCTTGCACCTACGCAGGTCGGATTATGGAGCACCACTGGAGCCACCAGGCCGTCATGGACGCCACCACTGCCACCGGCTCGTGGGATCTTCGCCACTGCTCAAGCGAAGGCGAGCGATACCGACTGCGCAAGGTGTTCTTTGCCGAGTACGAGGCGCTGTGCAATCGACTCCTCGAAGGCGGTGAGCTGGATGACCGGGTTGCTCTTCTCGAAAGCGATGAGATGAAAAGCGAGATCCGCAAGGCCCAAGAGGCCAGCGAGCGAAAGGCTCAGCAAGAGGCGGAGGATTTCTGGCGCACCCGTGGTGAAGAACCGCCGAAGAGCACTGAAGAAACCATCGCTCGAATCAAAGGGATTCTTGCCGAAGGAGGTGATGCATGAGCCCCCGCGCCTGGACTGAGGAGGAGGAGCAGAAGCTGCGTGAAATGTACGAGGAGTTCACCCCGGTACCTGTCATCGCGGCCCTGCTGAAGCGCTCCCGGGCCTCGATCGAAGGCAAGGCCGCGGGCCTGGGAATCCGGGACGTCGAGCGGCGCCAGTTCAACCGGGCCCATCCGCTGCGATCAGACCCGTGGCACCAGTACCGGAAAGGGCGGCATGCCCGCGACCAGAAGGAAGGCTGCCACGCGCCGGCCAACCTATCACCGCGTCTCGTTGCCTGGTTCAAAGCCGGATGGCACGACCGCGACATCGAGCTAGGACACAGCGTAATCGCGGAGGGCACGGCATGAGCAACGAGCACTCCTACCGTATCGAGTCCCTTCGTGACCTCCAGAGCGTGCTGGGCATGGCCGGGCGGATGGCGAGCAAGGGTCTCGAGGCCGGTCCGGTTGAGCTGGTCCTGCGTCGGCCCGGGCGCGTCCTGAGCCAGAACGCCAAGTTCCACGCCATGATCACCGACATTCATCGCCAGGCCTTCCGCGGCTACTCGTTCGACGGCGTGAAAGCGGTCCTGGTCAACCAGTTCGCCCAGGAGATGGAGGAGCAAGGCACGCCGCTGGCCAAGCCGGGCGAGCGGGTCTGGGACTGGAAGACCAAGGAACCAGTCTACGTCCGGCCGACCACCACCAAGTTCCGCAAGGCCGAGGCCGCCGCCTTCATCGAGTTTCTCTACTCCACCGGCGTAGAGCTCGACGTGGCATGGAGCGAGCCAGCACTGAAGGTCTACGACGAATACCGGGAGGCCGCATGAAAGACGAAATTTTCCTTTACAGCCTTGTTGTGTGGCTGTGGGTGGTAGCGACGTTTGTATGGGCGTTCCCGCTCTACTCGGCATGGCAGGCGGGTGTCCATGGCCCTGTGCTGCTCACCGCATTTGTCATTTTCGCAATAGCCACGCCAATCCTGGTGTGGTGCATCTTCAAGATTTTGCAGATTAGGCGAGGCGGCCAATGAACCCGACATTCGCCCTATTCGCCTTCGCCATCGTGTCCTGCCTTGGCGCCTGCGCCGCCCTAGCTTGGGCGCAGCGCGAAGAGAAGCGCCGGGCCCGCGAGGAGATGCGCAGCTTTCTCGAGCAGATCGACAGGAGGGATTCATGAGGCTCAAGCCCTATCGCTCCCGCCAGTGGCTGGCCAACGTCCACCAGCTCGACCAGTGCGTCCTCTGCGGCGCCTGGGGCATTCAAGCCGCCCACTCGAATCAAGACCGGGGGATGGGCCAAAAAGCCAGTGACTGCCTATGCGCGGCTCTATGCCCGGCTTGCCACCACGACATCGACAATGGGCGCGACATGGACAAGCAAGAGCGCCGGGCGCGCATGGACCGCGCCATCGTCCTGACCATCGACCAACTTGCCCGCCGCGGGCTGCTGGAGGCCTCCAAGTGACTGACCACATCGACAATGCCCTGCTTCGCCACAAGGAACCGGTCTCCGATATCGTGCGCATCTTCGTGCCGTATCTCGCCAGCAGTACCAATGTGGCTCTTCGCCAGAACCGGTTCGCCCGCAGCCGGGAAGTCAAAGACGCAGCCTGGGCGGCCAAATCTGCCTGCGCGGGCATGGAGCCGATCAATGGCATGGTCGATCTGGTGTTCCAGCCGCGACTAGGGAAGGGGCAGCGCACGAGGGATACGTCCAACTATTCCGCCAACGTGAAGCACGTGGAGGATGCCCTGGTGGCCGCGGGCGTTCTGCCCGACGACCGGGGCGAGTACGTCCGCCGCATCATCATGGAGCCGCCAGAGATCGACCGTAAGAGCGAGACCTGCACCTGGGTGGAGATCATTCCAGTGGAGGCGGTATGAGCGACAAGCAATCCGAGCGCCCGCCAGATCGGCGATACCACAACGATCCGAGGCGCCGGTCGTGAAGTGGTCACGGAAAAGCACCTACTCGATACAGAGCGGCGAGTTCGTGATCTGCAAGACAACTCACGGCGGCGTCGACCGCTACACCCTCTGGCGAGGGTTTCAAAGCATCAGCGAACACAGCACGGCGAACGAAGCCAAGGCACGAGCAAAACGGGAGAGCGCGGCATGATGGCAGCGACCAAGCAGCGGCAGTACGACTACGGGCGCATGAGCATGAGCGATCTGCGCGACCATGCCAAACAGACGCACCCCGAGCACACGGATGACGCAGCGCGGGCCTACGTTGACCGCCTGATCGATTTGGAGCTGGAACGACGCCTCGACCTGCTCCATCGGCGCCCGGGCTGGCACGCGCACTCGCCCGTGGCCATGATCGGTTGCGGAGGCGGCGGTGGTGGCCGGCATGACCAGATGCTCGTGGCCTACGAGAAGGGAATCCCGAACAGCTACTGGCACGAGGTGGCCAGGGTGGTACTGGGCAAACTGCCCACCCGTCGCTTGATGGCCCTGATGATCAAGGCGGCGAAGATGGATAGCCGGCTCGAGGGCCCTTGGTGCGCCACATTCGATCAGGTGGCCGCCGCCCTGGGCAGCTACGCCCAGATGCTTGGATGGCCTGGTGCATGTGTCGACGCTGCGAAGACGGTTGTAACCGTAGTCGAGACCGAAGTGCCGCGCAGCCACCGCAACAGCCAGCACGTCTTCCCCATGCGCCCCGACGACGCAGAGCGCGAGCTTGCCCGCATCGAGGCCGCAAAGGAGCCACGCCGGGTGCGGCGGGAAACCAAAGAGCGAAAGCCGATGTTCAAGGACGGCCAGGCGATCAAGGATGCTGCCAAAAATGCGCGAATCGAAGCAATTCTGATGGCAAAAGCGGGAATCGCTTGACATTTTCCATTCGCAACATACAATTCATGTAGGCTCGCAGTACGACCGTCAAGAGCCAGCACATATCAAAGCCTCGCCCTCACCGGCGGGGCTTTTTCGTTCCTGCGCCCTGGCCTCACGCCGGGGCGTAGTTCGTTATGCCGCCCTGCGAGCCTTCCCTCGTCCTGGTCGGGCGGCACCCTTTCCCGTGATGACGCCGCCACCTGGTGTCTTTGCCCGTTCCTGCGGGCTGTTTTATTCCCCCGAGGTGTCGCCATGAAGACCAGCCAGCGCGGACTGAACCTGGTCGCCGAGTTCGAGGGGCTTGAGCTTGAGGCATACCCTGATCCCGGTACTGGCGGCCATCCTTGGACAATCGGCCTGGGTACGACCCGTTACCCCGATGGCTCCGGCGTTCAGCCCGGCGACACGATCACCGAGGATCAGGCCTTCGCCCTTCTCCGCCATGACGTTTCCCGTTTCGAGGATGACGTCGAGCGCCTGGTGGTTGTACCGCTCAACCAGAACCAGTTCGACGCCCTGGTCTCGTTCACCTACAACGTCGGCCCTACCGCTCTCGAGACCTCTACCCTGCTGCGCAAGCTGAATACGGGCGATTACCGTGGCGCAGCGGACGAGCTACCGCGCTGGAACAAGGCCGGTGGTCGCGTACTGGCTGGACTGACCCGGCGACGCAAGGCCGAGCGCGAGTTGTTCCTGACGCCCGAGAGCGTCCAGTTTCACTGGCTTGACGAGACCGTCAGAGTTTCGCGGCCCTGATCTACCCCCTTTTGAATACGCAGACCGCGAAAGCGGGAAACACACCAGCCCGAGAGTTCCTATGGCTGAACAAGACGATCCTCTCGAAAGGCTGGAGCGCCGCGTCTGCACTGACCCCCAGTTTTCAGAACAAGACGTCGCCCTGATCCACGAGGTGCTGCGAGCCTATCGCGGCTGGAAATCCCTCGGTTGGGCCGCCAAGTGGGTGACGATGATCCTGGCCAGTCTTGCGGGCGCTCTGATGGCATGGAAGACCGTAGCCGAGGAGATACGCAAATGGCTTACCGGATAGCACGCTGGGCCCTTAGCTGGCCCGCCTTTTTCCTGGCCCTGGGCTGGCTTGGGCTGTTCTCGCAGACAGACACCGCTGCACGACTTCATGGGTCGGTGCTCCCGGTGGTCACCGAGATGCAGATCGAGAGCCTGGCCGAGACGGAATACCTGGGGCGCCCTGCCACGATCGTGAGCGGTTCGGCAGTCAAGAATCGGGAGTGCAGCTTCCGAGGCGTCGAGTGGGCGCTCGAGGGTCAGGCCGGCATGGACGTGAAGGTCAACGCCTTCTTCAAGGATGCTCCAATGATCCGTGGCGAAGGCGTGCAGCGCTGGCAGGCGCTGATCGTTGGCGTTCCCCCTGATCAGCTACCCGACACCCGGGGCGTCGTCCGGCATGAATGCGGACGCTTCCCCGCCATCACGTCGCTCTACAGCGGCGAGTGAGGCCAAGCATGGACTGGAGATCAGCCGTTGAAGAAGTCGCCAAGTACGCGCCTGCCGTGGCCACTGCGCTTGGCGGTCCTGCTGTGGGTGGTGCTGCAACTGGTGCCGCCCTTATGGTCACTTCTGCGCTGGGCATCGAGAACGATCCTGCTGCACTGGTGGCAGCGACTCAGGATCCTGCCAAGCGTGCTGAGCTGGTCCGCCTCAACAACGAGCATCGCCAGGCACTGGAGGCTATGCGCCTCGAGGCTGAGAAGGCCGCTGCCGCCGAGCAGACGGCTCGACTGACCGAGACACAGCGCACCATGCGCGCCGAGCTGGAGCACGAGGGCTGGTTTAAGAGCGGATGGCGCCCTGCCCTGGGCTGGGTGTTCGCCTTCTCCCTGGGCACCCTGTCTGCCGTCATGGCCTACACCATAGTGATCGACCCCACAGTCGTGGGTGATCCCGAGTTCACCGGCATGCTGATCTGGCTATTCGTGACCATGGGCGCCGCCCTGGGCATCAACGTCCGCCAGCGCACCGTAAACAAGGCGCTCGAGCGTGGGCAGCAGCCCCGCACGTTCATGGACGCGATCAAGACGAGGTGAGAGATGTCCCGCGCAATACGTCGTCATCATTCCCAGCGGATGAAGGCCAGGTATCGCAGGAAGGAAAGAGTCCACCCTTATTGGCGCAGCGACGAGCCTGCCGCCGCCGGCAAGTACACCAACCATGGGTGCACTTGCTCGTGCTGGATGTGTGGCAACCCACGTAGACATCACGGTGAGCTGACAATGCAGGAGCGCCGAGCGCTTGATCTGAAGGACGCCCAGCGAGGCATCTACGACGGCGACACGGACTCTCCATGCGCATGGCACTGCACTGATGATGATCCAGAAGCGCCGTGCGAGGCGATCTGAACACCCACAGCCGCAGGAAGGTGATCCCCTGGCTACCAAGGCCCGGCGTCGATAGACGATTCACCCGGTGACCGCCCTTCGGAGAAAGCTCCCAAGGGCCCTATTCAGCCTGTCGTGTTGAGCAATCCATTACACCGACAGTGGATGGCGGATAAATCCCCGGCGATATATTCGCCTTGCGTCAAGTAAACAGCACCACTCAAGCCCTGGCATTCGCTGGGGCTTTTTGTGCCTGCGTCCTTCACACGACGCACAAACCACAGAGCCTTACGGGATGAGTCTATTGGGGACGGCAGCGTGTCGCCTCTGTGGGCTGCCAGTACCCGTGTGAACTCTAGGCTCATCGCCATAAGGACGACACATCATGAGCAACGTTGCTTTAAAAAATGTCAGACGTAAAGCAAGAGAAATTGGAAGCCATCAGTGCCTGTACTGCATCACATTCAGCCATGGATTAATGAAAATCGGCAGAGCATCAAATGCCGAAAGAAGACTAAACCAGCTCCTCAACCATGGCTTGATGGATGATTTGGTCGTAGACGCCATTTTCATCCAGGTTCCTGCGGGGAGAAATCTTGCCAAGGCAGAATCTGACGCTCTTCGCTTGGTTGGTAGTGCCACGGAGAAGCGTGGAGAAGAAATTTTTGACTGCATAGAAATTGAAGACGTCAAGGGGATGCTCCTAGGAGCGGCAGAAAACTCCCCCGATGAAATGGTTAGGCCTACCCCTCAGGACTTTCACGAAATAGCCAGTTCATCTGGGATGTATCGATCGCTTCTGCATTGTGCATATGAGAAATCTCTCAGTCTCGGTATGCGAGAGAGGTCGGAGGAAATCAAGTATATCCTCGATAATGGTACTGATGAGCAAATAAACCACTTCATGAATCAGATGCAGCTCAAGCTGGACGTGGCATAAGCAAACGGGGGTCAATCTGACCACCCCTCACGATCCAGGTCCGCATGCTCGAGGATCAGATGCAACTGCGCCTGCTTGCGTGACCGTATTGCTCACGGTGGCTGGCAAGTCCGTCCGCCGTGAGCTCAGCACCGCTTATTCAATGAGGCACTCATGGCAGCACCTAAAGGCAACCAGTTCTGGAAAGCCAGGACCAAGCACGGCCGCGACAAGCTATTCGCCAGTGCCGACCTGCTTTGGGAAGCCTGCTGCGAATATTTCCATTGGGTGGAGAAGCACCCGCTGTGGGAGTCCAAGGCGTTCCACAATCAGGGGGAAGTCGTGATGGCGACTATCCCGAAGATGCGGGCAATGACTCTGGACGGGCTTTGCCTGTTTCTCGACATCGACCCGACGACCTGGCGCGAATGGCGTTCCGACGATGATTTTTCCCCGGTCATAACGCGAGCAGAGGCCGTGATCCGAGACCAGAAGTTCTCTGGCGCCGCAGCCGACCTACTGAACGCGAACATCATCGCCCGCGACTTGGGACTGAGCGACAAGCAGCAGACCGAGCACTCCGGCGAGATCAAGACCACCGCCCCGACGATCAACATCACGAGGGAATGATGAGTGACGATGCCGCCCTCAACGTCAGGCTTCACAAGCGACAGGGGGAGGCGTTCGACTCAGAGGCCACCGAGATACTCTACGGCGGCGCAGCCGGCGGCGGGAAGTCTCACCTAATGCGCGTGGCCGCCATCATCTGGTGCGCCGAGATCGCGGGCCTGATGGTCTACATCTTCCGCCGGCTGTCCGACGACCTCGAGAAGAACCACCTCTACGGCCCGGGCGGCTTCTTCGAGCTGCTCGCCCCGTGGTTCAAGACGGGGTGGGCCAAGTACAACGGCTCGAAGCACTACATCGAGTTCTGGAACGGCTCGCGCATCTTCCTGGCTCACTGCCAGCACGAGAAGGATAAGTTCAAGTACCAGGGCGCTGAGATCCACGTCCTGTTGATGGACGAGCTGACGCACTTCACCGAGAGCATCTACCGCTACCTGCGCGGTCGCCTGCGCTTGGGCGCACTGGAGGTGCCTGAGAAATACCGGGGCATGTTCCCTCGCGCTATTTGCGGATCGAACCCGGGCGGTGTGGGCCACAACTGGGTGAAGTACGCATTCGTCGACGCAGCCCGCCCGATGGACGTGCATAGGGCGGCGAAAGCCGATGGCGGCATGCTGCGCCAGTACATCCCTGCGCGCCTCAACGACAACCCGTCGCTGCTCGACAACGACCCCGACTACATCGACCGCCTGGAGGGCTTGGGCAACCCCGCCCTGGTCAAGGCGATGAAGGATGGCGACTGGAACATCGTGTCCGGCGGCGCCTTCGATGACGTCTGGCATGAGGCGCGGCATGTCGTGCCGCGCTTCGCCGTGCCGTCCAGCTGGTACGTGGATCGCTCGTTCGACTGGGGGTCGACACATCCCTTCTCTGTCCTCTGGCATGCCGAGGCAGATGGCACCGAGGTAGCACTGGAGGACGGGCGCACCTTCTGCCCGCCCAAGGGCTCGATCATCGTCTGCCATGAGTGGTACGGCGCCAAGGGGCCGAACGAGGGCCTGAAGCTGTCGGCGCCTGAGATCGCCAAAGGCATCAAGGACCGCGAGGCATCGCTGCGTGAGGGTGACTGGTTACCCGCGTCGATCAAACCAGGCCCCGCCGACAACCAGATCAGCAACGTCAACGAGTCCGGCAGCGACAGCGTGGCGAAGAAGATGGAGGCGGAGGGGGTCAAGTGGACTGAGTCGGACAAGAAGCCTGGATCGCGGGTGAACGGTCTTGAACTGATCCGCACCCGCCTGAAGGAGGCTGCCAAAGAGGCGCCCGAGGAGCCGGCGCTCTACTTCATGGACCACTGCCGCAACATCATCGCCCATCTGCCGGTACTGCCGCGTAGCGAGCGCAATCCGGACGACATCGACACTACCGCTGAAGATCACGACTACGACGCCCTGCGCTATCGCGTGATGCGCAAGCGTCCCAATGCCGGAATGCGCCGGATCAGAGGACTCGCCTGACTATGCCCGTCACCACGACACACCCCCAATACGACGACAAGCTCACCGATTGGGAGCTGATGCGCGATAGCCTCGAGGGCGAGGGGGCGATCAAGGCCGCGGGCGCCGGCTACCTGCCGAAGACCAGTGGCCAACTGGCCCTCGAGCACCAGGCGAAAACCGACGAAAGCGCGATGCTGTCGCTCGACGAGGCCCGGGAGATCTACCAGTCCTACAAGCGGCGCGCCCAATACCCGCTGTGGGTGAAGGACTCACTGCGTACGATGATGGGGCTTGTGTCTCGCCAGGAACCCGAGATTAACCTACCGACCTCCCTGGCCTCCCTTCAGGACGAGGCCACGGCCGATGGCTTCCCGCTCAAGACGCTGTTTCTTCGCTCAGTGCTGGGTCTGCTGGCCTATGGCCGACAACCTCTACTCGCTGACTGGGATGGCGACGGCCGACCCTATGTGGCCCTCTACGGCGCGCTCGACGCCATCAACTGGCGCGAAGCTGATGTCGATGGGCGTCGCGACCTGGTGCTGAGCGTGCTGCGCGAGGCCGTACACCAGGGTGACGAGTTCAGTCACGACAGTGAGGCCCGCTACCGAGTGCTCGACCTCAACGAGGGTCGATACCGGGTGCGTCTGCTGGATGAGCATGGTGAAGCAGTCGGCGAGGAAGACATGCCGGGCACTAACCAGGCGCCGCTCGACTTCATCCCCCTGGTCTTCTTGGGCAGCACCGACAACAACGCCGACACCGACGAGATTCCGCTGCTGACCATGGCGAAGGCGGCGCTCAAGAGCTACCAACTCTCGGCAGACTACTACACCAGCCTCCATT
>NZ_JAMXRY010000075.1:0-16798 GCF_024124525.1 Halomonas sp. OfavH-34-E
AATGGAGGCTGGTGTAGTAGTCTGCCGAGAGTTGGTAGCTCTTGAGCGCCGCCTTCGCCATGGTCAGCAGCGGAATCTCGTCGGTGTCGGCGTTGTTGTCGGTGCTGCCCAAGAAGACCAGGGGGATAAAGTCGAGCGGCGCCTGGTTAGTGCCCGGCATGTCTTCCTCGCCGACTGCTTCGCCATGTTCATCCAGCAGACGCACCCGGTATCGACCCTCGTTGAGGTCGAGCACTCGGTAGCGGGCCTCACTTTCGTGACTGAACTCGTCACCCTGGTGTACGGCCTCGCGCAGCACGCTCAGCACCAGGTCGCGGCGCCCGTCGACGTCAGCCTCGCGCCAGTTGATGGCGTCGAGAGCGCCGTAGGCGGCTACGTAGGGGCGGCCGCCGCCATCCCAGTCTGCGAGCAGCGGCTGTCGGCCGTAGGCCAGCAAGTCCCGCACGGCGCGCAGGAACAGTGTCTTGAGCGGGAAGCCGTCGGCCGTGGCCTCGTCCTGAAGGGAGGCCAGGGAGGTCGGTAGGTTTATCTCGGGTTCCTGGCGAGACACAAGCCCCATCATCGTCCGCAGTGAGTCCTTCACCCACAGCGGGTATTGGGCGCGCCGCTTATAGGACTGGTAGATCTCCCGGGCCTCGTCGAGCGACAGCATCGCGCTTTCGTCGGTTTTCGCCTGGTGCTCGAGGGCCAGCTGACCGCTGGTCTTCGGCAGGTAGCCGATGCCAGCACCCTTGATAGCGCCTTCCCCTTCGATGCTGTCGCGCATCAGCTCCCAATCGGTGAGCTTGTCGTCGTATTGGGGGTGTGTCGTGGTGACAGGCATATCAGGCGAGTCCTCGAATGCGTTTCATGCCGACCTTCGGCTTGTTGACCAAGTAATCCTTCACAATGAAGTACCCGGCAGCGTCGTTGGGGTGATCCTTGTCGTTCTCTTTGTCAGGTTCGCCTTGTTTGTTCCATGCCTGCTGCTCTAACGCGTCGGTATAAGCTGGGCATGCATAGGGGTTTACCTTGTAGCGGCGCTCGCCCTTGGCGTTGCAAAACGCCGCATTCATCGAGTTGACGCGGTCCTTGACGGGTGGGTTACTGGCGTTCACCACCACCCGAAAGCCGGCGTCACGCAATTGAGCAATGTCCGTTGTCGACGCATTCACTGACCGGCGCGAGTCGCCCGAGGCGTCGGGGTATACGTGGATTTCGCAGGTCTTGATGTAATCGTCGCCGTCATAGCGCCAATAGCGCTCTTTGATGCGGCGGATCATGTCGGGGGTGTCGTGCCCCCCCATGATTTCGTCCACCGCGCGAGGATCGCCGTCACGCTTCACATGGGTCACTGCCGCCATCTTGCCGACGTTGAAGTCCATGCCGATAAACAGCGGTTCGCCCTGCTGCACGGTGTCCATGCAAGCATTCAGCGCCCGATCGAACTGACGGTAGACCGTGCCAGTGGTCAGGTTGACGAATAGGCCACGCAGGTAGGCATCGATCAGCTGCGGCGGATAGGCCTCCAGCAGAGCGTCGATGTAGTCATCTGGCAGGTTCGCCTCGTTGTCATAGGTCGATGCCTGAACCAGACCGTAGCGCTGAGCCATGGACGGCTTGTCACGCAGCGCCTTGACGAATTGTTGATGGACGAACTTGAACCCCTCGGGCGTCGTCGTCACGTCGATGCCGTTCTTGAGCCCGTCGACTTTGTAGCGCATCCGCGCCATGATCTTGCGCCAGGCCATTTCGGCCTTGGCAGTAGCCATCAGGTCGAGCTCGTCGACCAGGGCATGCCCGATCTTGAAGCCGACGATGCTGCCAGGCTTGTCCATCGAGCGGCATATCACCGTGGAGCGGTACTGCCGGCCGCTATACAGGTGGACCTCGCGGTTTGCCTCTCGCACCTCAGCGCGCAAGGCGAGTGAGTGCGCGACCTCCTCGATGGTCGGGTAGAAGATGTCCCGGATTTGAGGGTAGGTCGGGGCGAAGTACCCCATGTTGATGCGCGGGTGCTGCCAAGCATGGGCGCCGATCCCGCTGCAGCCGACCCAGGTCTTTCCAGAGCCAAAGCCGGCAACATAGGCCCGGAACTTCTGCTGCATCGCCAGGAACTGACCTTGCGGGCGATTAAGCGTCGCCTCGGTTTCGATCGGGGTCGCTGGCATCCTGCACCTTGAAGACGACGTTGACCGGTTGAGGTGCGTCGTCCTGTCCGTCTGGTTCGGGTTTGTTGCGCCACCTGTCTGGCTTGCGGTTGTTCAGCCATATGGCGGCGGCGGTAGTGTCAGGCGGGTAGTGCTTAGTCGTCTGGTGGGTGACGATTTCGCCCTGGTTGTTGAACACTTTCTCCTCGGGGTGGCTGTAGCCGAGAGCTCTCTCATAGAGGCGAGTGGCTACCTCCGCATCTGCCATCACCTTTCCGCTTTTTATGGACTCCGAAAACCCCTTGTGATTGAGCTTCCACTTATTGATAGTGGATTCTGCCACTCCAAAAAAGTCAGCGAGTTCGGCGTCCGTGGCTCCCAGCAAGCACAGCTTGCGGGCCTGCTCGGCGAACTCCGCTTTGTACTTGGTGGGTCTGGCCATTATTGATATCCAACATTTTATTAGGCAGGAGGGAAAATGGCCCAGCTAGCTTTTAAGCAAATAAAATTGCCAAACGAACAAGCGCCTGATATTCCGCAAAATTTTTCTCTCCCCGTCGCGGAGATACTCGGCTTTACGTACGACGTAGGTTCTACAGCTGGCTATATCCACTACCGGTACATCGATGACTCGGCTAAACAGCTTTATGCCTTCGTCGTGAGACGGGCAGATAGCAAAGCATCTATGGTCGGTGAAGAGTTGATGGGCTCTTTTTACTTCGGGCGAGAAGGAATTCCATACCTTGTGTTTCGAACGAGATGAGGAGCGATGCTCCGATTTCGTCACCATCGCATAGAGGCCGCCTGAGAGTCGTCGGCGGCTACGGAGTGCAGTGCTTCACAGCGTCCGCACTTGGTAGTTGGGGACCACCTCCGGGTGCTGCAGGGTGTTCAGTCAGGCGTGAACACGACTTCGTTCATCTGCTCGTCAGTCATGCCTTCGGCTACACGGATGTTCTCGTCCTGGCTAAGGGCATGCGTCATGACCATCACTGTGTCGAGCAGGTCGCGGCGATCCCAGTGGCCTCGCTCATCCACTGCGCTGTTCTTCCAGCAGTGGGTGAACCTATCACCAGGCACCACCCGATCCTGCGGTCGGTTGTAGCCAACGCAGAGAAACGAACTGCCATCATCAGCCATCTGGCTGGATAGCGGCATGCAGTCGTCTCGCCCTCTCGGGCATTCGGCACATTGCATCTCTTACCTCGTCACGATCACGTGTGAACCTGCGGCCCCCTCACCGATCTCGAGCGTAGTGACTCGCTCCTAGTCGCAGGCATAAATTAGAAAGCGTTGATAGATCGATGATTAGCCTGTTGCCAGCAGCTCGTTCTGAGAATATTCTGCGACTGCTTTTGTCAACCACTAGGAGTGGTCGAGGTGAACAAGTATTTGGTTGAGAGCTACCTGACATCCAAACGTCGTCAGGTCAGGTGGGCGGTGGTCAAGTTGAGCCGGCACTACAATGAAGAATCCAGGGTGATCGTCTCGCGACATTCCCGCGAGGCAGAAGCCCGTGCCGAAGCGGCAGCTCTATCGTTCAATGTGGAGCCTGCCACCTAGGCTATGCTAGGGGTGACCCTTGTGATTGCGAGGTAGCTCCACAATGCCTGCTAGATTTCAGGTTCGCTCAGTGCTCACTGACCCCGACAGCACTAAGGTCGATTACTGGCAGGTGGTCGATACGCACTTGAACGACGACGTCATTGCTTCTTACCACGACTGCGAAGCAGCTGAACGAGAAGCCGAAAAACTCAACCGCGATAGCGAGGCTGACTGAATAGCTGTCGGACTCACTTTGTTCTGATTGCATCCATGAACGTGCGGGGCTGCTGCCCACGCTCCAGCGCCTTGTCTACGGTGCGCTGGCGGACGTTGATGCCCAGGGCGGCACCCATGGTCACGAATAGCCAGATCAGCATGCCGGTGAACTCGGGATCACCCACGACCGTGGGGTCGATGGCGATGGTGTAGGCCATAACGGCAGACAGGGTGCCCAAGGAGAAAGCGAACACCCAGCCGAGGGCAGGGCGCCAACCGCTCTTGAACCAGCCCTCGTGCTCCAGCTCGGCGCGCATGGTGCGCTGTGTCTCGGTCAGTCGAGCTGTCTGCTCGGCGGCAGCGGCCTTCTCAGCCTCGAGGCGCATAGCCTCCAGTGCCTGGCGATGCTCGTTGTTGAGGCGGACCAGCTCAGCACGCTTGGCAGGGTCCTGAGTCGCTGCCACCAGTGCAGCAGGATCGTTCTCGATGCCCAGCGCAGAAGCAACCATGAGAGATGCACCAGCTGCGGCGCCACCCACAGCAGGACCGCCAAGCGCAGTGGCCACGGCAGGCGCGTACTTGGCGACTTCTTCAACGGCTGATCTCCAATCCATGCTTGCCTCACTCGCCGCTGTAGAGCGACGTGATGGCGGGGAAGCGTCCGCATTCATGCCGGACGACGCCCCGGGTGTCGGGTAGCTGATCAGGGGGGACGCCGACGATCAGCGCCTGCCAGTGCTGTACGCCTTCGCCACGGATCATCGGAGCATCCTTGAAGAAGGCGTCGACCTTCACGTCCATGCCGGCCTGACCCTCGAGCGCCCATTCGACGCCTCGGAAGCTGCACTCCCGATTCTTGACTGCCGAACCGCTCACGATCGTGGCAGGGCGGCCCAGGTATTCCGTCTCGGCCAGGCTCTCGATCTGCATCTCGGTGACCACCGGGAGCACTGACCCATGGAGTCGTGCAGCGGTGTCTGTCTGCGAGAACAGCCCAAGCCAGCCCAGGGCCAGGAAAAAGGCGGGCCAGCTCAGGGCCCAGTGTGCTATCCGGTCAGCCATTTGCGTATCTCCTCGGCTACGGTCTTCCATGCCATCAGAGCGCCCGCAAGACTGGCCAGGATCATCGTCACCCACTTGGCGGCCCAACCGAGGGACTTCCAGCCGCGATAGGCTCGCAGCACCTCGTGGATCAGGGCGACGTCTTGTTCAGAAAACTGGGGGTCAGTGCAGACGCGGCGCTCCAGCCTTTCGAGAGGATCGTCTTGTTCAGCCATAGGAACTCTCGGGCTGGTGTGTTTTCCGCTTTCGCGGTCTGCGTATTCAAGCGTTGTGTCCGCGCCGCTCTTAGGCAGCGTCGGAATACTCGGGCTCGCACACCTCGGCGATCAGCACTTGGCCGACCTCGGTCACCAGGGCATCGAGGTTGTCGCGGTATGCAGCCATGTCATTCGGGTTCGTGATGAAGAACAGTTCGACGATGATCCCGCCGGCACGGACGAAGGCCAGCCGGCTATGCTGACCAGAGCCTTCGCCTTTCGCGCCTCGGTTGTCGATGCCCATGACGCTCGCCATTGAGTGGCAGAGGAGGGCGCCTAGCCGCTTGCCGCTCGCATCCGACAGTGTTTCGACACCGGTGGCGGTGGGCTTGGAGAAGGCGTTGCAGTGGAACTCGACAGCGACGTCGTGGCGCTTCGCCATCTCGCAGGCCTGACGTAGCGGCAGGTTCTGGCCCGGCTGGCCATCTCGGCCAAATACCAGCTTGTCGGCGAGGTAGTCACATAGCCGGTCGCGGAAGTCGAGCACCACGTCAGCCTCGGTCAGGCCATTACCGGTTGCGCCAGGATCGGACATCGAGTGGCCGGCGCTGATGAGCAGCGTCTTGGTCTGGAGCGCCATCATCATGCACCTCGAATAAAACAGCCCGCAGGAACGGGCAAAGACACCAGGTGGCGGCGTCATCACGGGAAAGGGTGCCGCCCGACCAGGGCGAGGGAAGGCTCGCAGGGCGGCATAACGAACTACGCCCCGGCGGGAGGCCAGGGCGCAGGAACGAAAAAGCCCCGCCGGTGAGGGCGAGGCTTTGATATGTGTTAGCTGTTTGGGCGTACGCCGTCCAGCTTAAAGATAAGCTATCTGAGCGGGCGCGAGAAAGCAAGCACTTTATGCAGCCTTCCTGATATTTCGCACCAGGTCGCCAATTGTCTCGCTGATTGGCTCCATGGCTTCACCCTCCCAGTGGTTGATTGCCGCCTGAATGGCAGCCCAGACAGGCAGCCAGTCGCGCGCCCAGTCCCGGGTGGTGATCGCCACGCCGTACCACTCGGCCATCGTGGCGCCGATGCGCTCAGGGCCCCATGCCGGCTGCTCGTTCGACAGATTGCGCTGCCGCTCCAGTAGGGCGACGTGGATCAGGTAGTGCACGCGCTCTTTCTTCGCGGGGCGCCAGGCTCGACCATCGCCCCAGTTCGGGATGCTGGCGATCACCTTGCCCTCGACGGCTTCTACCGCGTCATCCAGATAGGCGTTCGCCTGCTCGGTCGAGGGATGGCACAGTACATGCCCGATTGCAGCCAGGGTGGGCTGCTCACGCTCCAGACGGCAGATGCGGGCGTAGACCGGCCCGTACTCAATGCCGTGGGCAGCGCCGGTACCGCCCTTCTTGGTGAACTGCACGCCGCCACCGCTTTCCAGTTCCTCGAGGATGGGGCCCATCTGAGAGCGAACACCGGTGTCGAGTGCCATGGCCCATGCCAGTTTCGGATCAGTCGTAATCATGCCGCGCTCTCCCGTTTTGCTCGTGCCTTGGCTTCGTTCGCCGTGCTGTGTTCGCTGATGTTTCGAAACCCTCTCCAGAGGGTGTAGCGGTCGACGCCGCTGTGAGTCGTCTTGCAGATCACGAATTCGCCGCTTTGGATCGAGTAGGCGCTTTTCCGTGACCACTTCACGACCGGCGCCTCGGGTCGTTGTTGTGGTAGCGCCGATCTGGCGGACGCTCGCTCTGCTTGTCGCTCATGCGGCCTCCTTGATCTCGACCAGGCACTGGCCGCCAGCCATGCGCTCGCCTCGGATGATCGTCAGCCGGTCAATCTGCTCGTCGTCCAGCCAGATGCCCGCGTGGGTCAGCGCGTCGAGAAGCGCCTTGCCGCCGTGGTTGTCGATGTCCCGCTTGCGGCGGTCGGGCGGCAGTAGTGTGACGACAACATCCAGCCGGGCAGCCAGTGGCTCGCCCTGGTGCTGACCGGCGACGGCGGTAGCTACGTCTTTGCGGAACTGCCGCCCCTTGCGGGACAACAGCGTGCGGCCATGGACGTTTCGCCAGACGGTGTTGGTGCTGGGCGGCCAGGGCAGGGTGAGGGTGATCATCGGGCAGCCTCCCGCATCGCCAGCTCAAGCCGGAACAGGACGCAGCAGGCGACGTGCGCCAAATGGTGAACGCCAGTCTCGGGATCATTCTCCTCACCCCTGGCGAGAGCCATCTCGTGGCGAAGCGCGGCGGCCAGGTATCGGCTGTCGGCGTTCTCGACGTGCTGCCAGTTGCCTGGGGCGTATTTCTCGGCGCCGGCGGTGAGGACGTGGCCGATGGCCTCAAGGGCTCTTGGCATGTCGGAGACCAGCAGGTCCATTCGGGGCTTCTCGCCGTCGAACTTCATGCCGGCCTTCTCGTCTGCCATGCGGATGGTTGCAGTGGCGAAGTCGTCACGAGATAGCCAGCCTGATTCGTGACGGAGCAGGGCATTGTCGGCGTGGTCAGCCATGGGCATCCTCCAGCTTCTTGATTCGCTCGCGCAGAAGCTCGTTTGCTTCAATCAGCTGGGCAACCTCTTTCCCATGCCGATCCCTGGCGCGGCTGGCGTCCTCTTTCCAAGCCTCAACAGCTTCCTTCCAGCGCTCGATCTCCATGGCGTGCGCCTCGCTGGTGCATGCCATGTTCACGATTGAAACCAGGCTGTCAGCGAACGCGCCCCAATCATTGGCCAGGACCATCCTGCCCAGACTGTCTCTGATATCGTTCCGCTGCTCGCCCGTTTGTGTCCGGTAGCTGTCGACGTACCAGGGCACGGGATGAAGCTCTTCGTGGTTCACTTGGCATCCTCCTTGGCGGCAATGAACTCAAGGGCGTCGGCCAGGGCGCCGACGAGGGGCTCGTCTGTGAAGTGGTCGAGGCCGCGGTTGATGGTGTCGGTCAGCCACCCTGGCTGTCGGGCCTGCATCTCGGGGCTGGCATGGATCGCCTGATGGCACTCCCGGCAGGCGGGCATGGCGAAACTGTCCGGGGCTGTGGTGCCCATGCCAGACAGGCCCCAGTGCAGCCCGATGATGTGATGCGCGTCCGTGGCAGGGCCGCCGCACGCACAGCAGGGCAGGGACCGGACGAACGCCAGGTAGCGCTCACTACGCCACCGTGTGTCGCTCGACGCTTTCTGCGGCTTTCTGCGGGCTTTCTGCATGGGCTTGCGGGCCATCGGCGCCCGGCTGCGGAGCGGCGTCTTCCGCTGGAGGGCTGATCTCCTCATGACTCAGCCTCCACGCCTTCAAGACGCTTCCAATAGCGTTGGTAAACGATGCGGCCTGATGGTAACTGCCACATCAGCGGGTCTTCCGGGTCATCCGTCATCACCCCCTTAGTGCCAGGGTGAAGAGTGAAAACGTCTTGCGCCTCCATGCGGGCTGCCTGGTCGCGCTGTCGCTTGTTGACCTTGCGCACCCATACAGAGCGAGCCAGCCAGAGCCATGCGACAAGGTTTGCCAGCCACGCAACAACCACAATTACCTTCATTCCCCATCCCTCCTGTCGATCTGCTCCAGGAAGCTGCGCATCTCCTCGCGAGCTCGGCGCTTCTCCTCACGCTGCGCCCAAGCCAGGGCGGCACAGGCGCCGAGGCTGGTCACGATGGCGAAGGCGAATAGGGCGAATGTCGGGTTCATTGGCCGCCTCGCTTAATCTGCAAAATCTTGAAGATGCACCACACCAGGATTGGCGTGGCTATTGCGAAAATGACAAATGCGGTGAGCAGCACAGGGCCATGGACACCCGCCTGCCATGCCGAGTAGAGCGGGAACGCCCATACAAACGTCGCTACCACCCACAGCCACACAACAAGGCTGTAAAGGAAAATCTCGTCTTTCATGCGGCCTCCCGGTAGGTGTCGAACACAGCAAGCGCCTTCTCGCTCCACTGAACGTCGTTCGCGGCGCCGTAGGCGTATATCAGCTCGATCAGATCGCTGAATTCCTTTTTCTTCATCCGGCTGGTTCGAGCGCCCAGCAACACCACGCCGCCGTCGATTCCCTTGGCCATGCGCTGGTGTTTGCGGAGCGAGTGCGTGAAGACCTCCTTCCAGTCCTCGGGCGCGGCCCACTCCGGCACGCCATCAATGACCAACTGCTGCTGTTCCGCGACGTCGGTCAGCATCGGCCAGAGCTTGCGGTTTTGGCTCAGGCTGCGAATCTCGGTCGGCCGGCGAAGCACCAGCTCGACAGGGCCTGCCTCCAGGCCCCGGCCAGCCATTCGGGCCGCCATCTGGATGACGCCGCCCAGGTCCCGCAGGGTGGCGATCTGGTAGGTCAGTTCCCGGCTCATGCGCTCACCTCCTCGTCTTCCCGCTCCTCGGTGGTGACGTGCTCGTCGCCGTCGATGCGCATCAGGAATCTTTCAGGACAGAGCGGGAGCTTCCCTCCTTCCGGTGATGCGGACAGCTCCCATGAGTCGCTCGAGAACTTATAGCCGGTGCGAAATATGTCGCCTTCGCTGTAGCGGCGCAGAGCGGTGGCGGAGAACCCGAAATACTTGTGGTGGGTGACCATCACCAGGCACCCCGGCTCGATTGGCTTGCTCATCCCTTGCCTCCCGCGATCACTGCCAGGGTGAGAACGCCCAGGGAGGCCCCAATGAACAGGCCGATCAGGAATAGGGTCATGCCGCGCCCTCCACTGGGGTGATGGATTCAAGGATCTCGCGACGATCGAACCAGGCATCGCTGTAGCTCATGACCGCCAGGCCGCCATCGCACCGAACGATGGCCTGCGGACGGTCTTCTTGCTCGGCCAGCCAGACGGCCTCGTCGATGGCAGCGGCGGAATCGGTGAAGGTGGTCATGCGGCGGCCCTCGCTTTCTGCTCTACGACATCCAGGTACTTGTCCAGCACCGGCACGTCGCCAGCGGCCCAGCGGGAAACGGTGCTACGGTTGACGCCGATCTGCTGCGCAAGCAGAGAGCAGCTACCTGCGGCGGCGGCAGCCTCAACCAACAGAGAGCGGCGGCGCTCGACCTCTTTCCGCCCCAGGCGCTTGACGGCCAGGTCGATACCGCGCTTGCGGCGCTTGGGCTTCGGCCCGGATTCTGCGAGTGCTTGAATAAAGTCGGCGGGGCTGCGGACGCCGCGCTCAAAGTCGGTGATGATCATGGCGGCCTCCTACAGGGCGAATTTGTCTTCTGCGGCAGGCGCAGTTGATTGGCGGGGGAACTCACGGTGGTAGTTCGCGATATTCTCAGCGGTGGCCGGCAGCAGCTGGGACCGGCTGAGGTCACACACCACCGAGACGCTGCCGACCTGGCCGTCGCGTTGCTTTGCCACGATCAGCTCGGCGATACCCGGGTATTCGCAGTCAGGGTTGTGCTTGGCGTCGCGGTAGATGAACAAGATCATGTCCGCGTTGTGCTCGAGGGATGCTGACTCGCGTAGGTCGGACATGACCGGGCGCTTGTCGTTGCGCTTGGTGTTCTCGCGGTTGATCTGGGCCAGGAGGATCACAGGGCATCCCAGCTCCTTGGCCAGGATCTTGCCGGCCTTCGAGACCTCAGCCATCTGCTGCTCTCGCGGCACCGATCGGTCATCAGGCTGGACGATGCCGGCGTGGTCGATGATCACGCAGCCCAGTTCGCCGAAGTGCTCCTTCCAGCGCTTGGCGGCGGCGCGCATTTGGGTAGGCGTCAGGCCTGGACGGTCGTCGATCACCAGCCCCGACTCCTTGGCCGCCGTCATGCCAGCGCCGACCTTGCTCCAGCCCTCGTCGTCCATGTGCTTGCGGGGGTTCTTGAACGCATCCAGCTTGACGCCGGTGTACGAACCCATGACCCGGTTGAGCACTTGCTCCTTGCGCATCTCGAGCTGGAACATCACCGCAGGCTTGTTCTGGCGAAGGCAAACGCTGTCGAGGATGTGGGCCGCCACTACGGTCTTGCCCATGCCTGACTCACCGCCCAGGACGATAAGGTCCTCGGAGTGCATCCCGCTGGTCATCGCGTCCAGTTCTGGCAGGTTGAAAAGCAGGCCCATTGGATCGATGCGGCCATCTAGTCTTGCGTCCAGGTCATCGACCCATGAGGACAGCCAGTCCTTGACCGGGGTGACGGCATCAGCGCGCTGCCCCATGACGCCGGCCAGCTTGGCCTGCGCCTGGTCGATCAGCCTGGATAGCTCCGCGCCCGGTGCCTCGAGTCGTTCATTCAGTTCGCCGAACGCGATTTGCAGACGGCGGCGAAGGGCCTTGTCGTGCACCGTGACAGCGTAGTGCTTTGCGTTCTGAGGGTTCGGCGTGTTGCGTGTCAGCTCGATCAGCCCGGGCAGGCCGCCGTACTCGTCGGCCATGTTGCTGACCAGCTCGTGGAGCGAGATCACGTCTACGGTGCCGGCCATAGCCAGCTGCTGGATGGCTGACCACATAGCGCGATAGTGGGTCAGGTAGAAATCCTCGGCGGACACTTCGCCGGCCACTACGTCGATCTGTGACGGGTCGAGCAGGCACGCTCCGATCAGGCTGGCTTCAGCTTCTTCGCTGTAGATCATGCCACTTCCCCCTTGAAGATCTGGACGGTCACCTGCTGCTGGGCAGCCCATGACAGGCGGCACCACCGGAAGGCGTCCTCGCCCTGCACGCGGTCAACCTTGGCAAGCCGGCGGAACACTTCGCGGTAGAATTCGATGCCTTCCTGTTCCTCGGTGAATACCGGCTTGCCGGTCGAAGCGCGGGGCTTGGTCTTGAAGTTCTCCCAGGCGGAGGCCAGGGCCTGGAAGCCGCGGCTCTCAGGCGTCCAGTCGTCAGCGCTGATCTTCTCGATGTGCGCCGGCATCTCCTCGTTCCAGGCGGCCAGTATCGCGGCATGGGGGCAGCGCTCCGGCACGTCGTCCAGCCAACGCTGCTGATTCAGGTAGGTGGCCGGGTGCATGGCATCAAAACCCAGTTCACCAGTACCAAGGCGTGAGGTGATGTTGGCGGCCAGCATGTGAGCGAATTCGAGCGGATTGCTCTGGCGCTTGGCCTGAGTCTTGAAAGCGGTCTCGGCACGCTTGCGTGACTTCTTGGGAAGACCTGCGCTGTAGAACACCTCGAACGCATCGCGCAACGCAGTTGCGCATGAGTGGTTCACTGACTGGTTCAGTGACAGGTTCTTAATGACAGGTTCTGGGGTCAGCGGCTGACCGGGGGGTAGGTCAACGGCTGACCGGGGGTGGGTCAAGATTTGACCGGGGTAGCTCAGCGGCTGACCGGGGGAGTAGATCAGCGGTTGACCGGGGTCAATCGCGATTTTCGCCTTGGATTTGCCAGGGCGACTTGGCTTGGCACGGCCAGTCTCTTTTCCCTGGTCCAACGTCAGCTTGTACATGTTGCTGGCGTTTTGTTCGCCACGGCGACGGATCTGGATGGTCAGGTATCCAGCATCGGCCAGCGCCTTGATGTGAGCCTTGACGGTGCTACGCCCCATCTCGCACTCTTCGGCGATGTGCCCATAGCTCGGCCAGCACTCGCCTTGGTCATTGGCGTTGTCCGCCAACTTGACGAGCACCAGCTTGCGTGCCGGATTACCGACCTTCTTCTTGAAGGCTTCGGTCATCATCATCAAGCTCATGCTTAGATCTCCAGCTCATCAATGACGCGCCTGACGAACTGGTCGTAGGTCTCGGCGAGAGCGAAGCCGGCGGTTTCCATGTCAGCTCGCTGCTTCTTGGCAAATTCATACATGGCCCAACGGTCGTGCTCAGACAGTGACCGATATTGGGAGTAGCTGGGCCAGGGGCCAGCCACGACTTCACTCTCGAACGTGGGGCGCTTTCTGTTGCGATCAGGTGCTGTCTGCATTACGCTTACCTCACTTGCTGTTGATGAAGCCCCGCCTCTGGTCGCCAAACCCGCGGGGCTTCGTTGCATCAGGCCTTGGCCAGTCTCGGCTCGGCCATTTCCTTCAACTCGCTGCGCAGCGCGCACAGCTTCTCGATGGCTACGTCGACAGCACGGTCGATGGCCCACGCCTCATTGGCGTCAACCTTCCCGTCTGCCAGCGCGGCCTGAACCTCTTGGGCAACGTTGCCCACTGCCACCTGCTGGTGGATGATCCGGTCGCACAGGGATGCGTCGTCGTCCGGCTTGTCGGCAGGAACCGCCATCAGCCCCATGTCAGCCAGGATCTCGCTCAGGCAACGGGCATCTTTGGTCAGTACGGCGATCTTGATGAAGTCGTCGAGGGTCAGGCGGACGGGGTAGTCCGGATCGACTTTTTTGTGCAGGCGGGAGTCGTCCATCTTCAGGCCGCGGGCCACAGTGGCGAACCCGCGCTCCTTGACCACCTGCCTCATGCCTTCTGTATATAAATCCATGTCCGGGCTCCCTACTGGTGCTGCCTCTCACTGTTTCGGTGGAGGGGCTAATCTGTTGGTGTGGTTAGGCGGCACTGGGCCGGGCCTTCAACTTCCCCTTGCTCAACCGCTCAATCTGGTACTGGCGGAGAGTAGGAACGTCCTCACCCCACTGGGTGATCGCTGAGGGGGAAACTCCGATGGCTCGAGCCAGGTCGATCTTCTTGCCGCCGAAATACTTGATTGCGTCTGCGGTAGTCATGGGGACCTCCTGTATGCAGCAATTTAAGCATGCTGAAGTGCTTTCCGCAAGCATACTGAAAGGCGATGGGTTTAAGCTCGCTAAAATGAACATCAGCGACAGAATCCGTCAGGCCATCGAGCACAGCGGGCAATCCAAGAGCGCGATTGCCAAGCGATGCCAGGTCAGCCCGTCCGCCGTCACCCAGTGGCTGAGCGGCGAAACCAAGGCGCCAAAAGCCGAGAAGCTGCTGAAGCTCGCTCGCGCTACGGGCGTGTCCTATACCTGGCTCGTCGAGGGGAAGGGGCTGATGCATGGGCGCCCCAAGGATGAGCTGGAGTTCCATGAAACCGAGATCGTCGAGGACGATGCGCCCTTGGCGCCCGACGAGATCGAGATCCCGTTCTTCAGGGAGGTGGAGATGGCTGCCGGAGACGGCCGCACCCAGGTCATTGAAAACCATGGGCAGTACATGAAGTTCAGTCTGGCGCGCCTGGCTCGTGCCGGTGTCCAGCCCCATAATGCTGCCTGCGCCACGCTTACCGGCACGTCAATGGAACCGGTGATCATGGATGGCTCGCCCATCGGCATCGACAAAGGCACCACGCACATTGTTGATGGTCAGATATACGCCCTGGATCACGGGGGCATGCTGCGAGTGAAGCGACTGTACCGCGCGCCGCTCAACCGAATGCGCGTGGTGAGCGACAACCAGATCGAGTATCCAGAAGAGACGTACAGCATCAGCGACCCCGACGCGCCAAAAATCATTGGCCGGGTCTTCTGGTGGGAAGTCTTCGCGTAAACCTTTAAAAGCACTGAAAAATTGCCCGCCCTGAGCGGGCTTTTTTGCGCCTGATGTTTCAGTAAGCTGAAATTTCTTTAAGCATTCTGCTTGACGATTCATTTCAGCATGCTTAAATTGGGAAGCGTGGACAGGGCAGCAGCCCACCACCCGAGCTACCGGATGTAGCCGACGCGATGAAGCCCGAACGTCTGAAACATAGGGTGGAGCCGAGAGCGAGCTGGACTGAGTTGCCAGTAGCTGAGATGCCCGAGAGGGATGACGTTAAGCAGAAGGATTCCGACGCCCTGCACAGCGGGGCGTCATCCACCAGCCTTCTCGCCGAGAGGGCTGATGGATGACAACGGGAGGAGAGAGTCTCAATGAACGCCATCATGATCATTCTGCACATCGTCGCGCTGCTGTTTTTCTTCCCGGCGCTATTCGTGACCATCCCGCTGCACCTGATTCTAGTGGCCGTTGGCTGATAGCGGAGGGGAGACGAGATGGTTGATGCAGCGGATTTGAAAGAAGACGGTCTCGACATGGAGCAGATGCAGATCGTCATCGATCGGGCCATGACCGGCATGCATGGCTGCACGAGCAAAGAGGCGAAGGCGCTCGGCAACATGCTGGAAAGTCTGCGCGACGACTGCGAGATGTACGAGTAGCGAGGAGAGCACGATGCACATCACCGAGGATATGATCACCCCGCACCACCTGCTCGCCGCCGAGCGCTGGATCAGCGAGAACGGCATGCCGGAGACCGATGCGGAAATGGCCCGGATGGGTCGAGAAGTGGCGCAAGAGGCGCAGCAGGTTGTCGAGCACATGGCGTGCAAGGCCTTCGAAGCGCTGGATGCCCATAAGGAAGACAGGAAGGCGGGCGTCGAGACGCTGGCTGGAATGCAGGGCCGAGAGTTCATGCAGGACATCTACAACGAGCTGCGCCGCAGGGCGTGACAACCAGGGTTACGCGATCCGCTGCGCAGTGCGGCCCAGCGCCCCGCCCCGGGCCAGAGTACGGGGCCATCGGAGAGGGTTGTGAGTGATGGCGTGGCGCAGTGTTAACCGACGGCCCGGCATTTCGCGAGTGCGGTGATCGGTTGCGTAGCGATTGGCAATAACCCAAGGGTAGCGCTGCCCCTGGAGCGGTTGCCAGACGTGAGGCTTAGCGCACCTAACCATGGAGTTGGGAGGTCGCCCGTTGTGGGCCGCCATCACTCACAGTCTTCCCCGATGCACCCGCATCACCACCTGTTCCCTGCATTGCCGCTCACCCGAGCGGCTTTTTTTGGGCCCCATTCAAGGAGGGCAGCACATGAACCCAATCCGCGAGTTCGCCGTCTGGGCGGTCAGCATGCTGCCCCCTGACGCATCGAACGAGACCATCGCCATCACCGTGATGGGCTCGTTTTTCGCTTTCTTCACTGCCCTGGGCGGCCTGGCTGGCCTGCTGGGGTGGATCTGCACGAGGGGTAGGGCATGACACCGGATTCTTGCTGGGTCGCGGTGGCGGCCCTTCTCTACGCCCTGGCATTCATCGGCGCCGCTTGGTGCGGCAGGAGGTAGGTATGTGCACGAGTGGATGGAGCAAACACTCGAGGGACATTGAGGCCCTGCGAGACGCTGGCCGAGAGCCGGGGGCGCACCCGGTCGATGACGCGATCAAAGAGGCCCTGATGGCTGACCAGTTATCTATGGACGGTCTGATCATGGCCGTTGCCGAGGTGTTCCTGAGCAACGGTTATCGGGGCGGCTCGGAGGTCAATCGAGCGATCGAGATCGCCCTGGACCAGCACTACCGGAGGAGGGCGGCGGCATGAGCTTCACCTTCCATACACGCGTGCATGGCATCCCGTGCCTGTGTGACGTGACGCTCTACAGCCCCGGGGCACCGATGCGCACCACCGGCTGGGGATACGGCGATTGCGATCCCGACGAGCCGGAGGAATTCGAGTTCGACATCCTCGACCGCCGCGGTTACCCGGCGGCGTGGCTCGAGCAGAAATTGACCGACGACGACTACGACCGGCTGCTCAGCGAATACCACGAGAAGCGGGGCGCCTGGGCAGCATGAGGAGGGAAGCATGCGAGCACTGATCTTGATCACCGCCCTGGCCCTGGCCGGCTGTAGCAGCCAGCCGATTGACCGGGAATTCGGACACCGCCACGGGTATGACGCCATGCGGTCGATGATCCAGTCCACAGGGGCAATCCATCACGGGGTTGACTGACGAGAAGCCCCAGCCGATGGCGGTCGGACTGGGGCGGATACCAACAGTATCGAGGAGAGGGTAGCGCAAT
>NZ_JAMXRY010000076.1:0-16393 GCF_024124525.1 Halomonas sp. OfavH-34-E
GGTCTGGCAGGCCTCGCGGGCGCCGTCCAGTCGGGCGCGCAGGGCCTTGAGCGCATCATCGGCCTGGTCGAGCAGCCGCTCCAGGTCGCCATCGGTGATGTCCGGGTGCTCGTTGCGCCAGCGTTCCAGTTCGGCGTCCAGGCGGGTCTTTTCGTCCTCCAGCACCGCCAGCGCCTTGCCCTCGTGCTCGATCCTCTGGGTCAGGCTCAGCACCTGACGCTGGGCCTGGTCATGGGCCTGGCGGGCCTGCTCGTGGTCCTGACGTGCCTGGCGGACCTGGGCTTCGAGGCGCTCGAGCCAGGCATCTGCCGAGCGGTCATCGCCGAGCGCCTCGGCCAGACGTCGTCTGTGCTCGTCGATGCTGCGGGTCAGTTCGGGACGCTGATCGTCGAGCCGCTTGAGTTCCTCGTCGAAGGTGGTGGCGCGCAAGGCAAGCGCCTGACGCTCTCGCTCGTCTTCCTCGATGGCCTCTGCCAGCGGGGCAAGCTGGCGTTCGGCGTCGTCCAGTGCCTGGAGGCGCTCGCGAGCCTGTTGCTGGCGCTGGCGGGCCTTTTCGCTGTGCTCGGTAAGCCAGGCTTGGCGGGCGTCGGCGTCGAGGGCGCGCCACTGCTCGGCGAGCGCCGGGTCGTCGAGCCTGGCCTGGGCTTCTTCGAGACCGGCCTGGGCCTCGTTTCTTCGAGGTTCAAGCGCGAGCAGGCTGGTCTCGGCCTGTTCGACGCTGGCCTTCAGCGCCTGAAAGCGCCCGAACAGGGCGTCACGCTGCTCGCGCAGCTCGCCGAGTCGGCTTTCGGACTCGGCGAGCTGATCATCCTCCAGTGCGATCTGGGCGGCGAGCTGGGTGGCCTCCGGGGTGGCGGGGGGCGAGTCGCGCCAGGGGTGCTCGTGACTGCCGCACACCGGACAGGCGGAGTCCGGTTCCAGGGTGGCGCGCATGTCGGCGACGCTGTCGCTTCGGGTGGCGCGGGCGCGCTGTATAAAGCGCGTGAGCTGCTCGTGCTCCGCCGTGGCGTGGTCCAGGCGCGCCCGCGCCTGCTTGCCTTGGTCCAGCAGTTCGTCGCGCTGTGCGCTGTCGCGGCGGCGCTCGGCGTCGAGCCGGCGCTGTTGCTCATCGAGCTGGCGCAGCAGACGCCAGCGCTGCTCCAGTTCGGACAGCGCCAGCAGACGATGGCCGGCGTCCTCGAGGTGTTGCTGGGCCTCGGCCCTGGCCGTTGCAACCTGCTGATGCTGGCCAAGATGGCGTGACAGGGTGCGGGTGGCGGCGTCGCGCTGCTCCAGATGGCGGCGATGGCGCTCTGCCAGCGCTCGCTGCTGCCCGTCGAGATCCTCGCGCTGGCGCTTGCGCTTCTGGTGTTCGTCCTCCAGCTGTCGATGCTGTTGCTCGCGGCCCTTGAGTTCGCTGGCAATTTCACGGGCCTGGGCGATGGCGGGCCGGGCCTGCTCGAGCGCCTGCTCGCTGTCCTCCAGGGTCTGGCGGCGACGGCTGGTTTGCTGGTGCTGTTGTTCCAGGGCGGTGCGTGCCTGGGCCAGGGCTGACTTGGCTTCATCGAGCTGCTGGCGCTGGTCCGGCAACTGTCGAGAAAGGCTACGCTGGCGCAGCAACTGGGGGCGCCAGGGTGCGACGCGCTCGAGCATCTCGCACTCACGGCGCTGCTCGCTCAGTGCCTCCCATCGGGCCTCTGCCTCGACCAGGCTGGCGTCGGCTTGTTCGCAGCGCTGGCGCCACTGGGCGTCCTGGGCGAGCCACTGGGCCTCTTCGTCCAGCGCCTTCATCTGTCGCTGGCAGGTGTCCAGCTCGCCTCCGGCCTCGGCGAGTTCCTGCTCCATGGCCTGGCGTGCGCTGTCGTCGCTGGGCGCGTCCTCGGCGAGCAGCGCCTGCTGGCGGGCCACCGCGTCGCGGGCCTCCTTGGCCCGGGCGTAGCTTTCGACCGAGATGCGCGAGTATTCCTGGGTGTTGGTGAGCTTCTCGAGCAGGTCCGAGCGGGCGTTGTCGTCGGCCTTGAGAAATGCCGCGAACTCGCTCTGGGCCAGCAGCACGGCGCGGGTGAACTGCTCGAACGATAGCCCCAGGCGCTCGGGGATCAGCTCGGCGAATTCGCGCTTCTGGGCGGTCAACAGGCGTTCGTCGTCCAGGTCGGTCAACGATTGCTCCACCGCCTGCAGCTTGCCGTCGGCCTTGTCCCGGGCGCGCCGCACGGCCCATCGCGCGCGGTAACGGCGAGCGTCGCGGCCGATGAAGTCGACCTCAGCGTAGCCGCTGGCGGCGCCGCGCCTCAGCAGGCTGCGGGGGTCGGCGGTGGCGATCCGCGAGCCGTCCAGGTCCTCCAGATGGGAGTCGCGCCCCGGGGCGTTGCGAAGCCTCGGCGTATTGCCGAACAGCGCAAGACACAGGGCGTCGAGCAGGGTGCTCTTGCCGGCGCCGGTGGGGCCGGTGATGGCGAACAGGCCGGCATCGGCCAGTGGCGCCGCGGTAAAGTCCAGCTCGACCGGACCGGGCAGGGAGGCCAGTTGGGACAGGCGCAGGGCGAGAATCTTCATGGCTGCGTGCCCCCTTCGGTGGTGTGCTGGACTTGCGCATCCGCGCTCTGGTCGTCGGCATCCGCGTCCTGAACGCGCTGGCACAACCAGTCGAAGTCGGCGATCACGCTGTCGTCCGGCGCCTCGCCCCAGCGCTCTTTCCAGGTGCGCGAAAACAGCTCACGGGGTCCAATGTCCTCAAGGCGCTCGCCACGTCCGGGTGCCTGTGACTCAGTGACCGGCAGCTCGCGCTTCAGTCGCAGCAGGCGTACCGCCCGGTCGCCCAGCGCCTGCTCGATGCGCGAGCGCAACTCCGGCATCGGGGCGTCCAGACGCACGTTGATCTCGAGCCAGTCCCAGCGCTCGACCGGGCCGGCCCCGTCGCGGGCCGGCAACGTCTCGATCGCGCCCAGGATCTCTTCCAGCGGAGCAGGTCCGAGGCGACGCATGGCCACCGCCCGCGGCACGCTGATGGGCTCGACATGGGCAAGGGCGCCATCGGCGAAGTCCGCCATCAGCACCTGGTGGGGGTAGTCGACCTCGCTGAAGTCCAGCGGCAGCGGGCTGCCGCTGTAGCGTATGCGTTCGTCGCCAACCCGCTGGGCGCGGTGCAGGTGCCCCAGGGCGACGTAGTCGATGTCCTCGGGAAACAGCGAGGCCGACAGCGATTCCTCGCCGCCGATGACGATAGGGCGTTCGCTGGCCTCGGAGACGGCGGCGCCACGCAGGTGGGCGTGGCTCATGGCGATCAGCGCCTGGCCAGGCTCGCGCTTTTCCCGGGCCGCCGCGATCAGTTCGCGATGGACCCGCTCGACGCTGGCCACATAGTCGTCGCCGGCGTTCGTCTCTTCTCCTGCTGCACCCGCCGCTTGTCTGCTCTGCCGGCCACGACCGGTGATCTCCGCCGGACGCAGGAAGGGCAGCGCCAGGCACCAGGCGCGGACCTCACCCTTGGCATCGCTCAAGGGCACCAGCAGGCGATCGCTGTCCAGCGCGCCGTCATCGACGAAGCGCACCCGGCCAAGGGCATGGGTGCGCAGGTGCTGCATCAGCGGGGCGGGCAGCTCGATGCGGCTGCCGCTGTCGTGATTGCCGGCGATCAGCGCAATGGTCAGGTCGGGACAGCTCTGGTGGACCCTGACGATAAAGTCATAGAGCAGCTCCTGGGCGCGCAGCGACGGATTGACCACATCGAAGACGTCGCCGGCGACCAGCAGCGCGTCCACCTGGCGTTCGGCGAGGATGTCGACCAGCCAGTCGAGGAAGGCGCGATGTTCCTCGTGACGTTCCTGGCCGTGAAAGCTCTGGCCCAGATGCCAGTCTGCGGTGTGGATGATCCTCATCCGTCCTCCCTGATGGAGCGCCAGGCCCTGCGGCCGGCAGCTTGTTGATCCCCGTGACTGGCGCGTAGTCTACCGCGAGCGGGTGGTGTCTTCAGCCACCGCAGGTCATCAACAGGGAGGTGACATGACCCAGCACCCCAGGACACGAGAGACTGCGCTGCACGACTGGGACCTGGCACCGAAGGAGGCCATCGCCTTGCAGCGTACCCTGGCAGGACGCCTGATACGCGAGGACGCCCTCGGTGAAGTGGAACACATTGCCGGAGTGGATATCGGCTTCGAAGATGGAGGCGACACCACCCGCGCCGCGGTGGTGGTGCTGTCCTGGCCGGGGCTTGCGCCGATCGAGCAGGTGGTGGCGCGTCAGCCGACGCGCATGCCCTACGTGCCGGGGCTCCTGTCCTTTCGTGAGATACCGGCGGCCCTGGCGGCCTTCGAACGACTCGACAGCCGCGTGGATCTGGTCATGGTGGATGGCCACGGCATCGCCCATCCCCGGCGCCTCGGGGTGGCGGCGCACCTTGGACTGTGGCTGGATCTGCCCACCCTGGGCGTGGCCAAGAAACGCCTGACCGGGCGCCATGGCGAGGTCCCCGAGGGGCGTGCGGAAAGTACCGACCTGATGGACGGCGACGAGCGCATCGGGGTCGTGCTACGCTCGCGCGCCGGCGTCAAGCCGGTGTTCGTGTCGCCGGGCCACCGGCTGTCGGTGGATTCGGCCAGGGCCTGGGCGGTGGCCTGCCTCGGCCGCTACAAGTTGCCCGAACCCACAAGGCTGGCCGACAGGCTGGCGTCACGGCGCTGAGCCGGCCTTCACTCAAGCATCCGAGAACTCGCCATGTCCGACACAGAGGTATCACCCGGCGTTGCGGCCACCGCAGCCTGGGTCGAGGAATTCGTGGTTGGCCTCAACGTCTGCCCCTTCGCCGGGCGTGAGGTCACACGCGGATCGATTCGCTATATCGAGGTCGACGGGCGCAGGCTCGAGGACGCCCTGGTGGCGCTGATGGAGGCCTGCCACCACCTCGAGACGACACCCGAGGTGGAGACCAGTCTGCTGGTGTTCACCCGAGGGCTTGCCGACTTCGACGACTATCTCGACGCCCTGGCCATGGCCGAGGCATTGCTCGCCGACCGTGGCTACGAGGGCGTCTTCCAGCTGGCGAGCTTCCACCCTGACTATGTCTTCGACGGCGTGGAGGATGATGATCCGGCCAACTTCACCAATCGTTCTCCCTGGCCGGTCTGGCATCTGCTGCGTGAAGAGGGTCTGGAAAGGGCGCTGGCCCACTATCCCTACCCCGAGGCTATCCCCGAGCGTAATATCGAAAGGTTGAGGGAGATCGGCAGCGACAGTCTGGCCGAGCAACTGGCCGAGTTGAAAGCACGCTTTCGCTGAGTCGAAGGCGAACTCCCGTGTCTCGTCGAGCCCGGCCCGGCTAGACGATGTCCAGCGGCACCTTGCGCTGGGGCGCCGGATACAGGGCGTCGAGTCGCGCAAGTGTTGCCGCGTCCAGGGTTACCTCCAGCGCCCTGGCGTTGTCGTCGACGTGCTCGGGGGAGGCGGCCTTGGGAATCGCGATGACCTCGTGCTGGCCCTCGACCGGTCGGATGGCCCAGGCCAGCAGCAGTTGCGCCGGGGTCAGGCCGAGGTCCGCGGCGAGCTCACCAAGTTGCGGGTCGGCCAGGGGATCTGCGCCGACGGCGCCGGCCTGGGCCAGCGGACAGTAAGCCATCAGCGGCATCCGTTGCCGGCGTTGCCATGGCCTCAGGGCGACCTCGATTCCCCGCGACGCCAGATGGTAGAGGACCTGGTTGACCGCGCAGTCGCCGCCACCGGGCAGGCGAGCCAGCGTCTGCATATCGTCTACGTCGAAGTTCGACACACCGAAGCGACGAATCTTGCCGGCAGCGACCAGGCGATCGAAGGCCTCCAGCGTTTCGTCCAGTGGGATGCTCCCCGGCCAGTGCAGCAGGTACAGATCCAGGTAATCGGTGCCCAGGCGCTCAAGACTCGCTTCGCAGGCGGCGATGGCGCTGTCGCGACCGGCGTTCCAGGGGTAGACCTTGGAGACCACAAACGCCTGGTCGCGGCGACCCTGGATGGCCTCGCCGACCAGGCGTTCGGCGGCACCGTCGCCGTACATTTCGGCGCTGTCGATCAGCCGCAGACCTCGCTCCAGCCCACGTTGCAGGGCGGCGATTTCCTGTCGCCGGGGCGCACGCCCTTCACCCATGTACCAGGTGCCCTGGCCCAGGGCAGGCAGGGCCTCGGCGGTGCTTCCGGTTTCCAGCAGAACCTTGGCAGTCGTCATGTCGCACACCTTTGCGGAATAGTTTTCCAGAGATGCGATCGACTATCGCAGCCATGACCGTCGGCGCGCAAGACGAGGCTGGACAGACCTCGGTACAAGATGCATGGTGAAGTCATCAGTTGTCCCGCCAGGGATGATTGGCCCCGCAGGTACCGCCCATCGATGGGAGGTGGCGGGGCGAGCGCCTCAGGAAGAGGCGCCACCGTAGTGTGTTTACCAGCCCGTGTATCTCAACTGGAAGGAGTCGTCATGAGTATCACCAACACCGCATCCGCGCAGTGGAAGGGCAGTCTCAAGCAGGGCAAGGGCGTTGTGTCCACCAACAGCGACGCGCTCAGCGATGTTCCCTATGACTTCAAGCAGCGCTTCGAAGGCCAGGCCGGGACCAATCCGGAAGAGCTGATCGGTGCGGCCCACGCCAGCTGCTATTCCATGGCACTGTCGATGATTCTGGGCGAGTCCGACCTTGAAGCCGACAGCATCGACACCAGCGCCGAGGTGACCCTCGATGAGGTCGACGGTGGCTTCGCCGTGACCAAGGTGCATCTGACCACTCGCGCCAGCATCCCCGGCGCCGACGAGTCGGTGTTCCAGGAGGCCGCCGAGAAGGCCAAGGCCGGCTGCCCGATCTCCAAGCTGTTGAACGCCGAGATCAGCCTGGACGCCAAGCTGGCCTGATCCGGCCGGGTCGCGTCAGCGACGTCGTTGCCACGATGTTGTTGCCACATGGAAAAGCCCGCCGATTGGCGGGCTTTTTCGCGCAGCTGCATTGACCCTCGAAGGCTCGTGCTCAGGAGGCGCTTTGCGTGGGACGTTCGGCGCGGGGTTCCGGTGGCACCTGGCGCTCGGCGTGGGGCTTTCTCGCCGCGTCGACCAGAGCGCGGATGAGTCGTTGCTGGGGGCGATTGAAGATCAGGAATTCCGGGTGCCACTGAACCCCCAGCAGGAAGTCGTGCTCACGGGACTCGATCCCCTGAACCAGGCCGTCCCGGTCACGTGCCACGATATCGACACCGCGACCGGTGTGTTCCACCGCCTGGTGATGAAGGCTGTTGATGCGACACCAGCTGACCCGCAGCAGCTGATGTAGTCGGCTACCCTCGACGATGTCAACGGTCTTGCGTGGCAGCACGGTGCGCCGGCGCTTGAGCCCTTCGTGGGTGGTGTAGATGTCGCTGTCCAGGGTGCCACCCAGGTGGACGTTGATCAGTTGCGAGCCGCGGCAGATACCGAGTACCGGTGTATTGCGCGGGATCTCGCGGGCCAGCAGCTCGAGTTCCAGTTCGTCACGTTCTGGATCGACGCGCACGTCGAGCTGCATCTCGCCGCCGTACAGATGCGCCTGGATGTCATCACCTCCGCCGACGATCAGGCCATCGAGCCGGTCCGGTCGTGGCCGCGACGGCGATAGCCTGAGCGGTTTGCCTCCATGGCGCCACACCGCGAACCAGTCGAAGCACCAGGCCAGCAGGCTCTTGTGGTCGGAGGTGGAAATACCGATCACCGGGCGTTCAGCCATCCTTGGAGTCTCCCTTGAGCTTGTGCTTTATCTTTTGCCACAGCGAGCTGTCGAGGTGACGGGCTCGATACTCCGCCATACGCTCATGCAAGGTCTCGGGCGCGCAGGCCAGGCGTTCGACCTCGAGCCAGCGGTTCCATTCGGTCACCGCGCCCCAGTCGGCTTCGGAAAGCTGAGCGTTGGGCAGACGGTAGTGAAAGGTGGGTCGCGGCTGGACAAGTTCCTTGCGAAACAGCTCGTGGGGATGGTCGGGCCTCAGGTGGGCGAACAACGGCAGCATGTCCAGATCGCGGTTGCGAGTGTCGTTGTCGGCCAGATAGTCATCGATCAACTGGTCGATATCGGGAGCATAGTCCTCGTCGAACAGCTTGAGGCAGTAGCGTTTGTGGAAGGGATTGGCGTGGGGCAGCACCTCCCGGGTGATATCGACCCGGATCTGTTCGCGCAGCCAGTCGGCGGACAGCAGGTAGGCGCGCAGATAGCGCAGGATGTCCTCGGCCTCGAGGCTCGGGAGCTCCGGATTCAGATGCAGACCGAAACCGTACATCAGGCTGGCCTCGGTGCCCTTGGCGCCGTGCTCGCGGAGTCCGTCGAACAGCGTGTCCAGCTTGTCGAGCTCATCCCAGGGGACCGGGGGGCAGACGACCTCCGTCGGCACCAGGCCGGTGACCATGTCGCCAAGCAGCTCGCGAGAGCGACGATCGAGGTCGCGGCGCATGCGATCCCAGTCGTCGCCGGGCGTCTTGGCCGCGTCCTCGGGGGATTCGGGGTGGACGTACTGAGAGTCCAGTTCGATCTTGAAGTCGCCCCACTGGGTGTCGCTGACCTTCATCCGGTGGGCGCTCTGGACCTCGATACGACCGTCGAACAGGGACTGGACCATCTCTGCAGTGGCCATGGGGTCCAGGCCGGCGAACTCGATTTCCACTCCCACCTTGCGGATGTCTCCGTCGGCGGTGGTGGGCTCGGGTGGCGCTTGAGCTTTCATGGCGGCATCCTGATAAGGCATTAGTGGGACGTTACTTCGCAGACTACCATAGGCGGTCACTTTTCATCGGCGGCGGCGCCGAGTCCTCACCGGCAGGGAGCACGAATGTTGCTGCATAGAAGTAAAATAGTTCAAATATTTCAATGGTTTGTGCTTCTCTTTCTAATTGGGGCATGTATTTTGCCCGTTCAGGCGTCGGCCCAGGGCCTGGCGCTGGAGGCCCTGGCCGGGGGCGGTGAACAGGCCCCCCAGGAAGCTTCCTCCGAAGAGCTGCAGCGATCCCTGGATACCCTGATCCAGACGCTGGAAAGCGACCAGAGCCGTCAGGAGTTGCTCGATAGCCTCAGGTCACTGCGCGACGCGGGCCAGGCCGCAGCGGAAACCGGCACCGGTTCCCAGGGACTGCTGGGGGCGCTTGCCGACACCTTCACCGAGCTTGGCGAGCAGGCCGAAGGGGCCGGGTCGCCCATGGCCCAGTGGCGCGCCAAGCTGGCGGAGGGCTGGCGCGATATCAATGGCCTGATCGCCGACACCAGCCATAGCGAGCTGGCCCAGTTCGCCGTGGAGTTCAGCATCCTGCTGACGATCTGGGGTGGCATGGTGATCATCCTGGTGGCGCTGGGGCGTCTGATCGGATCCCGCCGGGGCTGGCCGATGGACCTGCCGAGAGAGCCCAAGGCGTGGCTGCTGGCGGCTCACTTTCTGCGCCGCATGCTGCCCTGGGCGCTGGCCTTTCTGGCGGTGCTGGGGGTGTCACAGCTGGTGCCCGGCAGCGCCGGGCGCACTGTCGTATCGGTGATCGCCTACGCCGCACTGTGCGGGCGCATCCTGTCGGTGGTGGTCGAGATCGTCATCTCGGTGTTCACCCGCGGGCATCGCTATACCGCGGTCAAGCTGCTGCAGCAGCGGGCTCTGCGTCCGCTGTTCGTCATCGGCGCACTGATCGCCCTCGGCGACGCCTTCAAGACCGAACGTCTGGTGGACCTACTGGGGGTCGACCTGTCCTCGCTAGCCTCGGTGCTGGCCAATATCCTGGCCGCGGTGCTGACCTTCCGCTTCATCGTTCGCTTCAAGCGGCCGATCAAGCATCTGATTCGCAACCGCACCTACACCATCCGCAGCGATTGCTCGAGTCCCACCGAGGTCACTCGGGTGATCGGTCGGCTGTGGCATATTCCCGCGTTGCTGCTGGTGGGGGCCTCGCTGGTGGCGATCTTCGTCACCGGAGGCGATGTCGGTACCGCACTGGCCCGTTCGATCATCAACGCCGCCCTGCTGGTGCTGACGCTGGTGGTTACCGCGCTGCTGCGCCGCCAGAACGAACGTCATGACCACAGCCGGGGTCGCCACCGCCACCACAGCGAGTATCGCCGCAGGCTCGAACGTTTCGCCTATACCCTGGGGCATGTGCTTGCCTGGCTGGTGTTCGCCGAGCTGTCGCTGCAGGTGTGGGGTGGCTCGCTGGTGGGCATCGGCCGCGAAGGGGTGGCCAGCGTGCGCATCGGCCAGGCGATCCTGGCGATCGCCTTTACCGTATTGCTGGCCTGGCTGGTGTGGATCTTCGCCGATACCGCCATCCAGCGGGCGCTGACCTCCTCGGCGCGCTCGCGCGGGCGCCGGGTCAACCAGGCACGGGCCCAGACCATCACCCCGATGATTCGCAACGTGATCTTCGCAGCCATCGTGATCATCGCCTCCATCGTCGGCCTGGCCAATCTGGGGGTCAACGTGACGCCGCTGCTGGCCGGTGCCGGGGTGATCGGTCTGGCCATCGGCTTCGGCGCCCAGACCCTGGTGCAGGACCTGATCACCGGCATCTTCATCCTGATCGAGGACTCCCTGGCGGTGGACGACTTCGTCGAGATCAACGGCCACATGGGCACGGTGGAAGGGTTGACGCTCAGGACCGTACGCCTGCGTGACCTGGACGGCATCGTGCATATCCTGACCTTCTCGCGTATCGACTCCATCCATAACATGTCGCGGCAGTTCGGCGTGGCGCTGATGAAGATCCGCATTCCCTTCGACATGAAGATCGACGACGCCACCACCCTGATGCAGGAGACCGCCCGGGATCTGCGCCAGGATCCGATCATGCGCCACCACATCTGGTCACCGCTGGAAATGCAGGGTATCGATCGTTTCGAGGATGGCTGCGCGATCCTGCGGATGCGCTTTCGCACCTCGCCGGAAATGCAGTGGGACGTGGCCCGTGCCTTCAACATGCTGCTCAAGCAGCGCATGGAGGAGATGGGCGTCGAACTGGGCGCGCCGCGCCTCAGCGTCAGCATGGAAGGCCGTGGCGGCGGGCGTCTCGATGGCACCACCAGCGAAGGCGAGGCCGACCACCAGGGGCGCGATGCCAGCGGGCGCGCCCGAGGCCAGGCCGGGGTGGCAGACCCCCACCATCAAACCAGTGCTACCGGCGCCTCGCCCGATCCGGGAACCTGATGGCGTTGTGCTGTACCCCGCATGCAATGCACTGAGGTGAGAAAAGTCGGGAAAGGCTGTCAGGAACTCGCGAGTGGCGACACCAAGCTAGCAAGTCGGGCGGCGGCAAGGTCTGGTACCAAGGCTCAGCGCCAAGGTCTGGTACCAAGGCTCAGCGCCAAGGTTGAACCTCCGGAACGCGCCGTCGCCTGCACCAACTGTTTCGGGTGTCGTCGACTCTTGAAGGGAGTGACGTCACCGACCACATCGTCAACGAGCGGTATCACCCACGAGGGAGTCGTCACCATGACCGTTGCCAAGGATCTCGCGCTTTACCATTTCGCCCACTGCCCGTTCTGCGCCTTTGTGCGCCGTGAACTCGACAAGCTCGGCGTCGAGGTGGATATCCGCGACGCGGGCGCCAACCCGGCGCACCGCAAGGCACTGAAGGAAGGCGGCGGCAAGATTCAGGTGCCGTGCCTGCTGATTACCAATGAAGACGGCAGCGAGACCTGGATGTACGAATCCATGGACATCGTCGCCTACCTGAAGAAGCGCTTCAGCAAGGGAAAGGTAGCCTGAAGCAAAGCGTCTGACGTCGTGGGACTCATGAACCCAAAGCGGCCTGAAGCAAGGGTGGCCTGAAGCAAGCGCGGCCACCACTTGGGACAAACGAGCCTTCGAATCGCGTGGCGTCACCGCCAGTCTCGCCACGCGAAAGACGCTACAGCACGTCTGATGGAACCGATCTCAGGCAAGTCCAGCAAGCCTTGTGGGCCACCAGTGGTGGCCTTTTTTGCGTCCGGCTGGCTGCGGCAGCTGCAGTCAACTGGCTCAGTTTTCCTTTGTCATATCGTCGGGGGGCGAGTCATCGGCGGGTGACACCAGGTGGATGATATTGCAGGGGCTGGTGATCCAGAACGAGTTGAATGCTTCCGGCAGGTGCTCGATCTCGTCGCAGCGCTGACAGCCACGCTGTTCGAGGTAGCTCGAGGCGGCCTGGATGTCGCTGGCAACGATCTGAAGCCAGATCTCCGCCTGGCTCAAGTGCGGCTCGCGATCCAGCCACAGCACCTTGTCGCCGAAGGCAAAGCGCGGCGTCTCCCGGTCACCGGGGGGCGTCAATTCCTCGAACTTCAGGATCTCGCGGTAGAAGGCAACGGTCGCCTCGTACTCGTGGGCGGGAATCTTCATGGCGATATTGTCGCCGGGAGAGAAGTCTGTGGTCATGGACCGTTACCTTGTTGTTTGAATTGAGGCGGGTACTTGGACGCAGGAGCTTGCGCCGTGATGGCCGCCACCCCGATGACCTGCACAGGGTGATGCAGCGCGGGTGACCCTCGTCCTGCCTCGCGGCCAAAGCGAACGTCACGTCTCGAGCGATTGTGGTGAGCCGGGCGGGGTCGCGCTGAACAGTATTGAGCATAGGCCGAATTGGCTCGGGCCGGTGCTGCCCGCTGGCGGTGACGCGTTCCGCTGTGTGGTGGCGAGTCGGCGAAAGTGCACCCTTGCCGAGTTTGGGTCATATTGATGTTGGTAAAACTTCGATCTGATGTATGCTGAAGCGTACAGGTGGGAATGTTGCTGGCGCCGTGCCAGCGAGTGAGCGCCGGGAGACCGCGATGGAGCTTCTCGAAAAGGACCGTGCAGCGGGTGGCGGGGTGATGGCGCAGATCGACCTGCCCCGCGAGGTGTACACCGATTCAGCCGCTTTTATCAGAACCGTCAGGCAAGGGCTGCCGGGAAGCGTGCTCAAACAGGCGATCGATGCACTGTCGGCCGACCGCGATCTCTTTGTACGACTGCTGGAGACGGACTCCGGCAATCTGCATCGCTTCTACAAGCGCAAGGCGCTGGGGCGTGCGCAAAGCGAAGAAGTGCTCGACACGCTGAAGTTGTTTGTCGAGGTAGGTGAGGTGTTCGCTGACGAAGCGGTCGGTCATCAATGGCTGCACGCCGAGGTACCCGCACTCGCCGGCTCGCGCCCGATCGAACTCCTGGATACCTTTGCTGGCCGTGAACTGGTACGACAGGTGCTGCGCAAGATCAGTCACGGCGACTTCAGTTGATGAGGCTGTACCGTATCGCTCCTGAGCGTTTTCTGACCAACCTGTCCGGGCGCGGTGCCAGCTATCACGATGGGGCGCGCTGGAATGACCCCGGCCATCCGGTGCTGTATTTCGGTACCAGTGCCTCCGTCGCCATGCTGGAAATGGGTAACTATATTCCAGACCCGCGCTTGGTCCCGAAGGATTTTCGCCTGGGCATCTATGACGTACAAAGCAGCGCCGTCGAGAAGGTCGGAGTCGATGAATTGCCTGATGGCTGGGACCTGTTTCCCCCTCCTGAACACACGCGGCGACTCGGTACCGCGTTCCTGTCGGCGGCCCGCAACTTGATACTGCTGGTGCCAAGTACCGCTGCTGCGGGCATTGATCAGGTGGCGGTGGTGAATCCGCTGCACCCGGACATGGACAACGTCTCGCTCATCGACATCCGGGCACGGATCTACAATCCGAGATTGTTTCAGGGCATCCAGTAGCGCTCCGGTTGCCGAGTCAGTTCGTTTGGCGCTCAGGCAGGTCTGCCAGGCAAATCGAGCCGATTCGGCAGCGCCAGAGCGGACAACTTCCAGGAAGTGAATTCGCTCGCCTAGCTGACGAAAGCGGAGTCCTTGCCCAGGTTTTCCGGCCCGAAGGAGTCCGGCAGCAACTCATCCATGGTGTAGCGCTTGAGCAGTTGGCCGTCCGCGTCCACCACCCGGATCAGGGTGTCGGGGGAGGAGAACTCGCGCAGGCGCTGACGGCAGTCACCGCAGGGGGTGCACAGGTGCTCGCCGGGACCGATGACGTAGACCTCCTTCAGCCGGGTCTCGCCGCTGGTGACCATGGCGGCGATGGCTGAGGCCTCGGCGCACAGCCCCTTGTAGTGGGCGACCTCGACGTTGGCGCCGACATAGCGGGCTCCCGAGTCGCTGATCAGCAGGGCGCCTACCGGATGGCTGGAGTAGGGCACGTAGGCGCGGCCGCGTACCTCGATCAGCGCCTTGACGATATCGGCGTCGACGGTCTCTGTCGTCCTTGGATCGCTCATCGGGTGGTCTCCTGGCGACTGGTTTGCTGGCGGTCGTCCTCGAGCACGGCCTCGAGGGCGATGGTCATCATCTCGTCGAAGCTGGTGGCGCGCTCGTCGCTGGAGAGACTGTCGCCGTTGACGATATGGTCCGATACCGTGCAGATGGTCAGGGCGCGGGCGCCGAATTCGGCGGCGACGCCATAGAGCCCGGCGGCCTCCATCTCGACGCCGACGATGTCGAACTTGCGCAGGCAGTCGATCAGCGCCGGGTCCGGGTGATAGAACAGGTCGGCAGAGAAGATGTTGCCGACCTTGACCGGGGTGCCCTGGGCGCCGGCGGCGTCCACGGCGGCACGGGTCAGGTCGAAATCGGCGATGGCGGCGAAGTCGAGGCCGCGAAAGCGCGAGCGGTTGACGCCGGAGTCGGTGCTGCCGCCGAGGCCGATGATCAGGTCACGTACCTTGACGTCGTCGCGCACGGCGCCGCAGGAACCCACGCGGATCAGCCGTCTGGCGCCGAATTCGGTGATCAGTTCCTTGGCGTAGATCGATACCGAGGGGATGCCCATGCCGTGGCCCATGACAGAGATCTCGCGTCCCTTGTAGCGGCCGGTGTAGCCGTACATGTTGCGCACCTCGTTGACCAGGCGCGCATCCTCGAGAAAGGTCTCGGCGATGTATCTGGCGCGCAGGGGATCGCCGGGCATCAGCACGGTGTCGGCGAAATCACCACGTTCGGCCTTGATGTGGGGGGTAGCCATCTAAGCTCCTCGTCTATCCAATGCTCGTTTGCGCTCGATAAAGCTTTCACCGTCGGCCATGGGGGCAAGACCGAAATAGCTCGCCAGGCTCTGGCCGATGTCGGCGAAGCTCTGCCTACGCCCCAGCGATCCGGCCGCAAGCCCGGCGCCACTGGCCAGTACCGGGATGAACTCGCGGGTGTGGTCGCTGCCTTGCCAGGTGGGGTCGCAGCCGTGGTCGGCGGTGATCACCAGCAGATCGTCGTCGGTCAGCCGTTCGAGCAGCGCCGGCAACTGTCGGTCGAAGGCTTCCAGCGCCGCCGCATAGCCGGAGACGTCGCGGCGATGGCCGTAGACCATGTCGAAGTCGACGAAGTTGGTCATGATCAGGCGCTGGGTGTCGCTCGCTACCGGTTCATCCATGGCCGCCAGGGTCGTTTCCATCAAAGCGTCATGGCCCGACGCCTTGATCAGACGACTGATGCCGCAGTGGGCATAGATGTCGGCGATCTTGCCGATCGCCACGACCTCGCCGCCGGCGTCGTGAAGCTTCGACAGCACCGTGGGCGAGGGCGGCTCGACGCTATAGTCGCGACGATTGCCGGTGCGCTGGAAGCTCGCGGCGTCGTCACCGACGAAGGGGCGCGCGATCACCCGACCGATATTGTAGGGCTCGAGCAGCCGCCGGGCGGTCTCGCACAATGACAGCAGGCGCTCAAGGCCGAAGCTGTCCTCATGGGCGGCGATCTGGAAGACGCTGTCGGCGGAGGTGTAGACGATGGGCTTGCCGCTGGCGCAGTGTTCTTCACCCAGACGGGCGATGATCTCGGTGCCTGAGGCGTGGCAGTTGCCCAGCACACCGGGTAGCGCCGCCTCCTCGATCAATGCCTCGAGCAGTTGCGGCGGAAAGCTCTGCTCCCTGTCCTCGAAGTACCCCCAGTCGAAGCGCACCGGGACCCCGGCGATTTCCCAGTGCCCGGACGGGGTGTCCTTGCCCGAGGACACCTCCATGGCGTGTGCGTAGGCGCCGTCGATCTCGCCTAGCTGGATGCCTGCGGCGCTGGCGCCGGTGGCCTCGCGGTGGGCGTGATAGAGCCCCAGGCGGGCCAGGTTGGGAAGTTGCAGCGGGCCGCGGCGGCCACGGTCGTCGGCCTGCCCGCGGGCACAGGCCTCGGCGATATGGCCCAGGGTATCGGCGCCGGCGTCGCCGAAGCGCTCGGCGTCGGGGGCAGCACCGATGCCGAAGGAATCCATCACCAGCACGATCGCGCGGCTCATGGTGTCTCTCCCGTTATCGAAGGATCGCACAAGGTCTCGTGCACCAGTGGCGGGGGCGTGCCCTCGTCGCCGAGGGTGAAGGCCTCACGTACTCGTGCCGCGAGTCTGTCGGCGTCCGCCTGGCTGGCGGCGTGAATGCGCGCCAGCGGGGTGTGACGGTCGACCGTCTGGCCGATGGCGGCGATGGCGTC
>NZ_JAMXRY010000077.1:0-15585 GCF_024124525.1 Halomonas sp. OfavH-34-E
GGCCGCTCCCTGCGCCGCGTCTGCGTCTGCTCCAGCTGCTGCCAAGGCTACGCGGCGAGCTGGCCCACCCCTGGCGCGTCAAGGAGATGGCGGCGCTGTGCCACCTGTCCGAGGCGGTCTTCGCCCGTCAGTTTCGTGAGCTGCTCGGAGTGCCGCCGGCGGTCTGGCTGCGTCGTGAGCGGCTGGCCCTGGCGCGACAATTGCTGGTCACCCGGACTCGTTCCGGCTCGGCCATGGCCCTCAGCGAGGTCGCGCTGGTCTGCGGGTTCCACGACGCCGCCCACTTTTCCCGCGTCTTCCGCGAGGCCCATGACGTTTCTCCCGGCGCCTGGCGGCGTCAAGCCGCAACCGCCACGCACAACAGGTCAGAATCGTACAAGACCTAGTGTGGGCGGCTGGCCCACACTCGAGACCTCGGTGCTCTGGAGGTCTTTATGCGCTCTTCCTCTTCTTCATCTTCTTCCTCTGCCCAGGCGGGGGCATCCTCCGACGCGGTCGACATCTCGCGTAGGCGCGCCACCTGGATCGGTGCCACCACGGTGCTCAATTGGGCCATGCTGGCCCTCTTTACCCAGTTGTCGGGGCCCGTGCCACCGTTTCTGCTCACCGCCCTGGCGTTCGGCGTGGCCTTTGTGTGCTTTGTGGTCTATCAGTGCCTGCGCGGCGAGGCGGTGCTGGCGCCGATGCGCCAGCCACCGCTGGTCTGGGCGCTGGGCGTCGGCGGGCTGTTCGGCTACCACGCCCTCTATTTTATCGCCCAGCAGAACGCGCCGCCGGCCAACGCCGGCCTGATCAGCTATCTCTGGCCGCTGTTGATCGTGCTGTTTGTCGCTCTGCTACCCGGCGAGCGCCTGCGCGGGTTTCACGTGGTCGGTAGCCTGCTCGGTTTCGGCGGGGCGGTGCTGTTGATCGGCGGAGACGTCGACGCCGGCGGTAGCCTCCTGGGCTACGCCGCCGCCTTCGCCTGTGCCTTCGTCTGGAGCGGCTATTCGGTGCTGTCCCGGGCCACCCGCACGGTACCCACCGCCGCGGTGGGGGGCTTCTGTCTGGTCACCGCGATACTGGCGGCAGCGTGTCATCTGGCCTTCGAACCCGGCCGCTGGCCCCAGGGCAGCGACTGGTTCGGTATCATCGCTCTTGGCCTGGGCCCGGTGGGCAGCGCCTTCTTTACCTGGGATATCGGGGTCAAGCAGGGGGACCTGCGGCTGCTGGGTCTGCTGGCCTACTTCACGCCGCTGCTGTCGACCCTGGTGCTGGTGGTGACCGGCTTCGCCGCGCCTACCCTGTGGCTTGCCGGGGCGGCGGTGCTGATCACCCTTGGGATGCTGATCGGCAGCGGCTGGATTGGGCGTAGAAGGTCGTCCCGGGCGTCGGACTGATACCCAGCCGGGCGACTGTATCCTTGGGACAATAGGGAGCCTCAGGCGCGTCTTTCAAACTGGCCTCGGCGTTCGACAATAACGTCGGTCTTCAAGGAGGACGCCAGTCATGAAAGAACACGATTTCGAACTACGTTTTCGACTGCCCCGAGGGGTGAACCCCGAGGATCTCGCCGAGCGGCTGTGTGACGACGGCTGCCGCGACGCCCTGGTCGGCAGGGCCCACGATGATGAAATCGCGCTGCAGTTCTGCCGCGCGGCGGCCTGCTCCGGCGAGGCCATGCGCAGTGCGCTGCAGGATGTGATCAGGGTGGAGCCCAAAGCGAGGTTGCTGGTCAGCCGCTAGGGCTTGCCTGAAGACGCCGATGACGCCGGCAGAGCGCTCGATACACGCAAGACCCGGTGACGGGCCTTGCGCATTTTTATGCCAGTGAGGCTGTCGTCAATGACTCCTGACGCGATGGCGCGACAAGCGGGTAAAGCAGATCGGTGGGGTACTGGCCGTGCTCATGCGGTCGGTATCGGGCTGCGCCCGCCAGCCGCGATAGAGCGCCCAGCGCTTCAAAGCGTCCAGGTTGAGGTGCGGGTGGTGCTCGTCGCGGGGATCGTACTCGGGGGAAGGAAAGGCGTGGGCCAGGTGGTCGTAGCGGGCCAGGGCGCGTTCGCCGCCGTGGGCGGCCAGAGCCCGGTCCAGGGCGGACTGCCAGGCGCGGGTGTCATGCTGCTGGGGTCTTCCATTGGAAACAGCCATGCTGTTGCCCTCCTGAAATCACGTCAGAACATTGGTGGTGTCGCCATTCCCTGGTGGGGTTGTCGGTGGAGTGAAGGAAAGACGCCCGAGCCGTCAGGCCCGGGCGTCGTCTCGATCAATCCCAGCTCAGCGCGCCGCCGACCTGATACTCGGTGACGCGGGTCTCGAAGAAGTTCTTCTCCTTGCGCAGATCGATGATTTCGCTCATCCACGGGAAGGGGTTCTGGGCACCCGGGAACTGCTCCTTCAGGCCGATCTGGGCCAGGCGACGGTTGCAGATGAAGTGCAGGTACTCCTCCATGATCGCCGCGTTCATGCCCAGCACGCCGCGGGGCATGGTGTCGCGGGCGTAGCTGATCTCGAGCTCGGTACCCTCGAGGATCATCTGGGTGACCTCGTCCTGGAACTCCGGGGTCCACAGGTTCGGGTTCTCGATCTTGATCTGGTTGATCATGTCGACACCGAAGTTCAGGTGCATCGACTCGTCGCGCAGGATGTACTGGAACTGCTCGGCCACGCCGGTCATCTTGTTGCGCCGGCCCATGGACAGGATCTGGCTGAAACCGCAGTAGAAGAAGATGCCTTCGGTGACACAGTAGAAGGCGATCAGGTTACGCAGCAGCTCCTGGTCGGTCTCGACGGTGCCGGTCTGGAAGTCCGGGCGCGCCAGCGACTGGGTGTGCTTGAGGCTCCAGGCGGACTTGGCGGCCACCGACGGGACCTCGCGGTACATGTTGAAGACTTCGCCCTCATCCATGCCCAGCGACTCCACGCAGTACTGGTAGGCGTGGGTGTGGATCGCTTCCTCGAAGGCCTGGCGCAGCAGGTACTGGCGGCACTCCGGGTTGGTGATCAGGCGATACAGCGCCAGCACCAGGTTGTTGGCGACCAGCGAGTCGGCGGTGGAGAAGTAGCCCAGTGAACGTTCGACGATGCGGCGCTCGTCGGCGGTCAGGCCGTCGTTGCTCTTCCACAGCGCGATGTCCGCGTTCATGTTCACTTCCTGGGGCATCCAGTGGTTGGCACTGCCGTCCAGGTACTTCTGCCAGGCCCACTCGTACTTGAACGGCACCAGCTGGTTCAGGTCCGCACGGGCGTTGATCATCTTCTTGTCGTCGACCTCGATCCGGGCGGCGCCCATCTCGAGTTCCTCGAGGCCGGCGGCCACGTCGAGTTCTTCCAGCGACTTGCGTGCCCGGGCCATGCGGTCCTGGTCGGCAGCCTGGTAGTTGCCGGCGCTTTCGCGCACCTCATCCGTTGCCTCGGCAGCCGGAGCCGGGGTCGGCTCGGGTGCCTTCTTCGGCTCAGGTACTTCTGCGGTGGCGGTGTCGTCCTCGTGGAACTCGTCCCAGTTCAGCATTGTTGCGGTCTCCCGATCATCTGATCGGCCGACGCGCCTGGCGTCGGCGTGGGGTTGTCTGGTGGCCCCGGCGGTGCCGGGGCGAGGTGTGCGGGCCTGGCCCGCACGTCCGTCATGGCGTTGTCGCCGGTGTTACTGGCAGGCCTCGCAGCCCAGCTCGTCGATTTCCCCGGCGGACGGCGGACGCTGGCCACCCTTGCCCTTGAGGAAGTCGTCGATGCCGCGGGGCTCTTCGGCTGCGGGTGCCGGCGCCGGTGCGGCCGCCTGGGGTGCGGTGCCGTTGGAGACGGCGTTGAGCTTGCCGCGGTCCACCGTGGACTTCTCCACCGAAGTGGCGCCGAGGGCGCGCAGGTAGTAGGTGGTCTTGAGGCCACGGAACCACGCCATGCGGTAGGTCACGTCGAGCTTCTTGCCGGACACGCCCTGGATGTAGAGATTCAGCGACTGGGCCTGGTCGATCCACTTCTGGCGCCGTGCGGCGGCTTCGACCAGCCACTTGGGCTCGACCTCGAAGGCGGTGGCGTACTTGGCCTTGAGGTCGTCCGGGATGCGGTCGATGGGCTGGACGCTGCCGTCGTAGTACTTGAGGTCGTTGATCATGACCTCGTCCCACAGGCCGCGTTCCTTGAGGTCGTTGACCATCCAGGAGTTGACCACGGTGAACTCGCCGGACAGGTTCGATTTCACGAACAGGTTCTGATAGGTCGGCTCGATCGACTGGGTCACGCCGCAGATGTTCGAGATGGTCGCGGTGGGGGCGATGGCCATCACGTTGGAGTTGCGCATGCCCTGGCTGCGCACCTTGTCACGGATGCGATCCCAGTCCTGGGTCTGGCTGGTGTCGACCTCGATGTACTGCTCGCCACGCTCGGCCTTGAGCTTGTCGACGGAGTCGATCGGCAGCACGCCCTGGCTCCACAGCGAGCCCTCGAAGCTCTCGTAGCGTCCGCGCTCGGCGGCCAGGTCGCTGGAGGCCTCGATGGCGTGGTAGCTGATCAGCTCCATGGAGCGGTCGGCAAAGGCCACCGCCTCGCCGCTGGCGTAGGCGATGCCCTGGGCGTACAGCGCGTCCTGGAAGCCCATCAGGCCAAGGCCCACCGGGCGGTGCTTGAAGTTGGAGTTGCGCGCCTGGGGCACCGCGTAATAGTTGATGTCGATGACGTTGTCGAGCATCCGCACCGCGGTGCGCACGGTCTTCTTGAGCTTGTCGTTGTCGAGCTCGCCGTCGACCACGTGCTGCGCCAGGTTGATCGAGCCCAGGTTGCACACCGCGATCTCGTCGGGCGAGGTGTTGAGGGTGATCTCGGTGCACAGGTTGGAGCTGTGGACCACGCCGGCATGGCTCTGGGGGCTGCGAATGTTGCAGGCATCCTTGAAGGTGATCCAGGGATGGCCGGTCTCGAACAGCATCGACAGCATCTTGCGCCACAGGTCCTTGGCCTTGACCCGCTTGAACAGCTTGAGCTGACCGTTGCGGGTCATCTCCTCGTACTCGGCATAGCGCTTCTCGAAGGCCACGCCGTACAGGTCATGCAGGTCCGGGCAGGTGGACGGCGAGAACAGGGTCCACTCCTCGTCATTGAACACCCGCTTCATGAACAGGTCCGGCACCCAGTTGGCGGTGTTCATGTCATGGGTACGACGACGGTCATCGCCGGTGTTCTTGCGCAGCTCGAGGAATTCCTCGACATCCAGGTGCCAGGTCTCGAGGTAGGCGCAGACGGCACCCTTGCGCTTGCCGCCCTGGTTGACCGCGACGGCGGTGTCGTTGACCACCTTGAGGAAGGGGACCACACCCTGGGACTTGCCGTTGGTGCCCTTGATGTAGGAGCCCAGCGCACGCACCGGGGTCCAGTCGTTGCCGAGGCCGCCGGCCCACTTGGACAGCATGGCGTTGTCGCGGATCGCGCCGTAGATGCTCTCGAGGTCATCCGGCACGGTGGTCAGGTAGCAGCTGGAGAGCTGGCTGCGCACGGTGCCCGCGTTGAACAGGGTCGGGGTGGAGGCCATGTAGTCGAAGCTGGAGAGCAGCTCGTAGAACTCGATGGCCCGCGTCTCGCGGTCGTCCTCGTTCAGCGCAAGGCCCATGGCCACGCGCATGAACATCACCTGGGGCAGCTCGTAGCGCACGTCATCGCGGTGGATGAAGTAGCGGTCGTACAGGGTCTGCAGGCCCAGGTAGGTGAACTGGTTGTCGCGGCTGTGGTCGAGCGCCTCGCCCAGACGTTCCAGGTCGAAGTTGGCAAGCTCGGGGTCGAGCTGTTCGAACTCGATGCCGCGCTCGACGTAGCGCACGAAGGCCGGCTTGTAGAGCTCGGCCATGTCGCCGTAGGTGGCGTCCTCGGCCACGTCGAGGAACGACAGCGCCTCGCGGCGCAGGTTGTCCTGCAGCAGACGAGCGGTGACGTAGGTGTAGTTCGGGTCCTTCTCGACCAGGGTGCGGGCGGTCATCATCAGCGCCTGGGACACGCCATCGATGGTCACGCCGTCGTACAGGTTCTTCAGCGAGTCCTGGACGATCTTGTTGGGGTCGACGTTCTCGAGGCCTTCGCAGGCGTCGAACACCAGGGTCTCGATACGCCCCAGGTCCAGCGGACGACGGCTGCCGTCGGCGGCGGTGACGTTGAGGGTCGGGTGCGGCTTCTCGATGCCGCTTTCCTCGCGGGCGCGGGCGTGTTCCTCGCGGTACAGCACGTAGGCGCGGGCGACCTTCTGCTCGCCGCTGCGCATCAGCGCCAGCTCGACCTGGTCCTGAATATCCTCGATGTGCACGGTGCCACCGTCGGCCAGGCGACGGGCAAAGGTCTGCTCGATGGCCTCGGCGGATTCCTTGACGAAGTCACGGACCCGGCTGGAGGTGGCGGCATTGTCCCCCTCGACGGCGATGAATGCCTTGCTGATGGCCACGGCGATCTTGCCGGCGTCGAAGGGCACCACGTCCCCGGTGCGCTTGATCACGCGCAGCGTGTCGGGGGCGGTGACGGAGACGGACGGTCGGTCCGGGCTAGCGAGGGTATCCATGGCGCCGAGGCTCCCTATGAGGTAAAAAAAGTCGTGAAAACAGGCGTGACCAACTGCGAGAAAGAGGCAGTTGACAGGCTTCTGTGATATTGCTAGAGACACATGATGTGGTGTCTCTCTGGATATTCGGACACAAGATAGTGTGCTTCTTGCCCGTCATCAAGTGGATAAGTCTGTGGATGAGGTGTGGTCATCAAGGGGGCAACTGGGCACAACCGGCGTGGACGCCGTGGTGGCGGCCTTGATGCGCATCAGGGCGAGGGCAGGCGACAGCGCAAAATTCGGGTATCCTTGTGTTATCGCGTGTGACATTGCTCAGCACCAGTCATTCGGCCAGGTTGGATAATGCCCGGCATTCGCCAAAAGGAATGAGACCCCCTATGGAAGAACGTTCAGAGCAACGAGAACAGGATCACGTACTTATCATCGAAGATGATGAGCGTCTCGCTGGTCTGACGCGGGACTACCTCGAAGCCAACGGCTTCCGAGTGAGCCTGGAGGATGACGGCGGTCGCGGCGTCGATCGTATTCTGTCGCTGCAGCCGGATCTGGTGATTCTGGATCTGATGCTGCCGGGCGAGGATGGTCTGTCGATCTGTCGTCGAGTTCGCAGCGACTACGGTGGTCCGATCCTGATGCTGACCGCCCGGACCGACGACATGGATCAGGTCCTGGGGCTCGAGATGGGCGCCGACGATTATGTGCCGAAGCCGGTGCAGCCGCGGGTACTGCTGGCACGCATGCGTGCCCTGCTGCGTCGTCTTGACGGAGCCGAGGTCAGTGGCGAAAGCCGCTTGACGTTCCAGGACCTGGAAATCGACAACGCCACCCGCGAGGCCTGGCTCAAGGGCGAGCGTATCGATCTGACCAGCGCCGAGTTCGACCTCTTGTGGCTGCTGGCCAGCCACGCCGGTAGGGTGCTGACCCGCGAAGAAATCTTTTCCCAGTTGCGTGGCATCCGCTACGACGGCCAGGACCGCTCCATCGACGTGCGGGTGTCGCGGATTCGGCCCAAGATAGGCGATGACCCCCATCATCCGCACCGCATCAAGACGGTCAGGAGCAAGGGCTATCTGTTCGTGAAGGACAGCTGAACCCATGCGTCGCGCCCTGGCCGACAGTACCTTCCTGCGGGTCTACGTCATGCTGGCGGCGACCCTGGTGCTGGCGCTCGGCGTGGCGATGGTGGGCATGACGCTGATCGACAAGGTGCGCATCGAGCACTATCGCGAACAGCTGGCCGAGGCGCCCATGCACCTGTTGGCGACGATGATCGACAGCATGCCGCGGGGCGAGCGGCGTGAGTGGATGGCCGAGAAGTCCGAGGCGCTGGACATGTCGATGTCGATCGTGCCCCTGTCGTCGCTGTCGCCGAGCTACTTCACCCGTCTTCGACTGCAGCGCGGCGGCGTGCTGGTCGGGCGTGACAGTCCCCATGAGTGGCGCTTCTGGCGGCTGATGCCCGCCGGTGGCGCGGTCCTGCAGGTGTCGCTGTCCGGCATGTCGGAGCGCCAGTTGCGGGGCCTGACCCAGCTCAGCGGGGAATGGCTCGCCAGCCTGCCGGCGGGGGCGCGCCAGGCGAGCATCGACAGCATGACCCGTGGCGATCTGCCGGTATCGATCAGCCAGTCCCCTCCGGATATCCTCGAGCCACGTCAGCGCAACCGCCTGGCCGGTGGCGAGGTGATGATGCAGCTACTGCCCGAGCACTGGTCGGTGGTGCTGTTCATGCAGGTGACGCCGCCCGGCGAAGCCCCCTTCTGGCTGACGGTAGGGCCGATGGCCAGCTACGAGGCGCTTCCGCCGGCGCTGTTGGCGTCGATGCTGGTGCTGCTGATGGGCGCACTGGCGATCGTCATCTACCTGATCGTGCGGGGTATCGAGGCGCGCATGGCGCGACTCGAGATGGCTGCCACCCGGCTTGCCAGCGGTCGCCTCGATACCCGGGTCAAGGTCGAGAGCGGCGACTTTCTCGGGCGTGTCGGCATGGCCTTCAACGGCATGGCCTCCCAGGTGCAGTCGCTGTTGCGGGCCCAGCAGGACATGATCCGGGCAGTGTCCCACGAACTCAGGACGCCGGTGGCGAGGATTCGCTTTGCGGTGCAGATGGTCGAGGACATGTCCGAGGACGCCCTGGTCAGGCGCCAGTTGCAGGGGGTCGACAGCGACATCGACGAACTCGACGATCTGATCGACGAAATCCTCACCTATGCGCGCCTCGACAGCGAGACCATCCACGGTGTCGAAGCTTCGCCCGAACCGGTGGAGCTGCGTGACATCTGCGAGCGGGTGATCGACTCCCTGATGCCGTTGCACGGCAATCTTGACGTGCGTCTGTCTGCGGGGCCGGAGATCGAGGTCCACGCCGATTCCCGCTATCTGCAGCGGGCCACCCAGAACCTGGTGGCCAACGCCTGCCGCCACGCCCGCACCCGGGTCAAGGTCAGCCTGCTCGACGAACCCAACCAGGTGCGGGTCGACGTGGAGGACGATGGGGAAGGGGTGCCGCCGGAGGCGCGCCAGGATATCTTCAAGCCCTTCGCCCGCCTGGACGACAGCCGAACCCGCCGCTCCGGCGGCTACGGGCTGGGGCTGTCCATCGTGCAGAAGGTGATGGCCTGGCACGGCGGCACCGTCAGCGTGGACGAGAGCCCCGGCCTGAAGGGCGCGCGCTTCTCGCTGATCATCCCCCGCCGGGTCTGAGACCACCATACGAACTCACTGCGTCACGCCCCCGCTGATCTCGCCTCAGGCCGGCTTGATCCCTTCCAGCACCGCAAAGGACGTCTCCCGCGCGGTGCGCAGAAAGTCGACCATCCAGGGGGCTTCCCGGGTGTCCTCGCGGATCGCGGCGAAGAGCGTGCTCCAGACACCATCCTCGCCCAGCGCGACGGCCTTGACGTAGTCCCGCTCCAGGTACTCGGTCAGTGCCCAGTTGGGCAGCGCACAGACTCCGCGACCGCTGGCCACCAGTTGCATCATCATGATCGTCAGTTCGGCGGTGCGCACCTCCCTGGGGGTGACGCCGGCCGGGTCGAGGAACTGGGTGAACACATCCAGACGCGAACGTTCCACCGGGTAGGTGATCAGGGTCAGGTCGGCCAGATCCTGGGGCGAGACGTGGGAGCGCCCGGCCAGGGCATGCTGACGCGCCACGGCGAGCAGGCCTTCGTAGCGAAACAGCGGCTCGTAGTGAACGCCGGGCAGGGGTTGGGGGTCGGCGGTGATCACCAGATCGAGCTGCTCGCGGGCCAGCGCCGGCAGCGGATCGAAGTGGTGGCCGCCGGGGATGTCGATCTCGACCTCCGGCCAATGGTCGCGGAAGTGATCCACGGTGGGCATCAGCCACTGAAAGCAGCTATGACACTCGATCGCCATGTGCAGGCGGCCCTGCTCGTTGCCGGCCAGGCGCGCCAGGTCACGCTCGGCCATGCGCACCTGGGGCAGGATCTGTTCGGCCAGGTTCAAGAGGCGCAGCCCGGCCCGGGTGAACTCCACCGGCCGGGTCTTGCGCAGGAACAGTGGCCCGCCCAGACGCTCCTCCAGATCCTTGAGCTGGTGGGACAGCGCCGACTGGGTCAGGTGGACCCGTTCGGCGGCCTCCACCAGGGAGCCGGCGTCGCGCAGCGCTATCAGAGTGCGCAGATGACGGAGTTCGAGCATTATCGTGAGCTTCTTTCATAGTAAAGATTAAGAAGTTTAGTTTGATTCACCCTTCGGATGCCAGCGACACTTCGTCGTATCATTCATGATCAAGGTGAATCACCATGACTTTTTCTCATATTCTGGGGTATCCCCGCATCGGTGCCGACCGCGAGCTCAAGCGCGCCACCGAAGCTTACTGGAAGGGCGATGCCGATCGAGCCAGCCTGGAGGCCACCGGTCACGAGTTGCGCAAGCGTCACTGGCAGGACCAGCGCGAGGCGGGACTGGACCTGGTGACGGTGGGCGACTTCGCCTTCTATGACCAGGTGCTCAACGTGTCGCTGCTGCTGGGTGCCGTGCCGGCGCGTTTTGCTGCCAAGGCCGAGCTCGAGCGTGGTGAAGTCGATCTGGACACCGCCTTTCGCATGGCCCGGGGCCGCGCGCCCAGCGGAGAACCCGCCGCCGCCTGCGAGATGACCAAGTACTTCGATACCAACTATCACTATCTGGTACCGGAACTGCACCAGGGGCAGGACTTCCGCCTGGCCAGCACGCGGCTGTTCGACGAGGTCGTCGAGGCGCAGCAGCAGGGGCACGCGGTCAAGGTGGCACTGGTCGGGCCGCTGACCTGGCTGTGGCTCGGCAAGGAGCGGGGCGAGTCGTCCTTCGATCGTCTGGCGCTGCTCGATGGTGTGCTGGCGGTCTACGCCGAGGTGTTCGCCAGACTCGCCAAGCTGGGTGTGGAGTGGGTGCAGCTCGACGAGCCGGCCCTGGCCCAGGACCTGCCCGGCGACTGGAAGGTAGCCTTCGAACGTGCCTACCATCATCTGCAGGGGTCGGGGGTCAAGCTGCTGGTGGCCAACTACTTCGGCGGCCTCGGCGACAACCTGACCCTGGCGGTCAATCTGCCGGTGGCGGGGCTGCACCTGGACGCCGTGCGTGCCCCACAGGAGGTCGAGACGGTGGTCGACCGTCTGCTGCCTCACAAGGTGCTGTCGCTGGGCGTCATCGACGGACGCAACATCTGGCGCGCCGATCTGGCTGCCCTGCGCGATCAGTGGACCAACGCCGCCAGCCGTCTGGGCGAGCGTCTGTGGATCGCCCCCAGCTGCTCGCTGCTGCATGTGCCGGTGGACCTGGAGCGCGAGACCGAGCTCGACGCCGAGTTCAGAAGCTGGCTGGCCTTCGCTCGCCAGAAGCTCGACGAGACCGTGACCCTGGCAAGACTGCTCGCTGGCCGGGTGCGACCCGAAGATGAGGCGCTGCTGGCGGCTTGCGTGCAGGCGATTGCCTCGCGGCGTGAGTCGCCACGGATTCATCGTCCCGAGGTCGGTGCACGCCTGGCGGCGCTTGGCGAGGCCGACAGCCAGCGCCCGAGCCCCTATCTGCAGCGTGCCGAGCAGCAGCGTCGCGCCCTCGGACTGCCGCTGTTTCCGACCACCACCATCGGCTCCTTCCCCCAGACCGCCGAGATTCGCGCTGCCCGTCGTGACCACAAGGCGGGACGCCTGTCCGCTGACGACTACCACACCAGGATGCGCGAGGAGATCGCCCAGGCGGTGCGGCTGCAGGAAGAGCTGGGCCTGGACATGCTGGTCCACGGCGAGGCCGAGCGTAACGACATGGTCGAGTACTTCGGCGAGCAGCTCGACGGTTACGCCTTCACCCGCTTCGGCTGGGTCCAGAGCTATGGGTCACGCTGCGTCAAGCCACCGATCCTGTTCGGCGACGTGAGCCGTCCAGCACCGATGACGGTGGAGTGGAGCCGCTACGCCCAGTCGCTGACCGGGGCGCCGATGAAGGGCATGCTGACCGGCCCGGTGACCATGCTGCAGTGGGCCTTCGTGCGCGATGACCAGCCTCGCGCGACCACCTGCCGCCAGATCGCCCTGGCACTGCGTGACGAGGTGTGTGACCTGGAGGCGGCAGGCATTCGCGCCATCCAGATCGACGAGCCGGCGCTGCGGGAAGGGCTGCCGCTGCGCAAGGCCGAGTGGCAGGAGTATCTGGACTGGGCGGTGGAGGCGTTCCGCCTGTCGGCCAGCGGTGTAGCGGACGCGACCCAGATCCACACCCACATGTGCTACTCCGAGTTCAACGACATCATCGCCTCCATCGCCGAGCTGGACGCCGACGTCATCACCATCGAGACCTCGCGCTCCGACATGGAGTTGCTCGACGCCTTCCGTGACTTTGACTATCCCAACGAGATCGGACCGGGGGTCTACGACATCCATTCACCGAACCTGCCCGAGGTGGACTGGATGGTGGCGCTGATGGAAAAGGCCGCCGAGCGCATCTCGCTGGAGCGGCTGTGGGTCAACCCGGACTGCGGCCTCAAGACCCGTCAGTGGGATGAGGTGACGCCGGCGCTGGCCAATATGGTCCAGGCCGCCAAGGAGCTGCGTCGACGCCACGCCTGACGACCGCGCAGCACTAGAGGGCCCATGACGCCGGGAAGCGCGGTTGAAAGTTCGTCGATTGTGCGAGGGGGCGATCCCATGGTGGCAGAGCCGCGCCTTTTGACGATGTGGCTGGTAAGCTTCGCCAGTAGGCCCCGACAGGGACACGCCAGACGGCACCTGGCGGGGCCACGGAATCGTACTGATGTCGTGATCGAAGGAGCCTGTCATGTGTCGTCCCGCTGTCGTCTCACCCCTCCTTGTCGTGATGCTGAGTGGACTGGTGGGGTGCGCCACTACCAGCGCTCCCGGTCCTGCCAGCGAGCAGACCGATCGCGCGGAGCGGCGCGGTTCCTTTACCGATGCGCCGGTGGAGCAGAAGGCGCCGCTGCTGCCCTCTGCCTACTTTGTCGGTGATGGCGCTACCTTCGTTGGCTGGCGCTGTTCGCCGAGTCAGGACATGGTCTCGGCGACCCAGGAGGATTCGCTCAGGTTGTGGACCACCCACGGTGCCGAGCAGTTGCCCCAGGCGGTGGTGGACCAGGGCGAGCGTTACCAGCGAGGGGAACTCAGCGCCCATATCATTGGTGAGCGGGCGGTGATCAAGAGCTCCCGCGGTCGGCTCGAGTGCGAGGCCCGTACCCGCCGCGACTCCCTGCGGCGCAGCGACAAGCCCGGGGTGATGTTCCTGGCCCGGGGCAACGAGCCAGGCTGGCACCTCGAACTGGCCAATGACGTGCCGCGCATTGACATGAGTCTGGACTACGGCGAGCGTGAAGTGAGCCTGCCCTATCGCGTCACCACCCTGGACAACGGTGCCGGTCGAGTGATCCTGGAAAGCGGCCGCGCCGATGCGCCCTTCGAGCTGCGCATCGAGGCCGGTGCCTGCTTCGATGATATGGCGGGCACGCCCTGGCCGGCCCAGGTCACCTTGAACGTCAACGGACGTCAGCTGCAGGGGTGTGGGCAGGGCATCGCGCCCTGACGGGGGGCGACGTGGACGCGCTTGGCAAGCCGACGAAAGCGTCCTTGGCTTGTGTAGCCAGCACACGCGAATAAAGCGCCGAGCGGCGCTTTATTCGTTTTTATCGAAAGATATTCCGAGATTTATTCGCTTTTCGACAATTTTATTGGCGGTAAACTGTGCGCAGACATCATCTTCCACAGGAGCTCGCCATGACCCGCGTACTGCTTGTCACCTCATCCATCCTCGCCGACCAGGGCCAGTCCACCCAGCTGGCACGCCACTTCGAGCGCCTGGCGCGCCAGCGTGACGATATCGAGATCACCCATCGCGACGTGGTCGCCGACGACTTGCCACACCTGGGCCTCGAGGAGCTGTCCAGCTGGCAGGTGGCGGACGCAGAGCGCAGCGAGGCACAGCGCGAGCTGGCGACGCGCTCCGATGAGCGTCTCGCCGAGCTCGAGGCCCACGACGTGCTGGTGCTCGCCGTGCCGCTGTACAACCTGGGCATTCCCTCCCAGCTCAAGGCCTGGTTCGACCGTATCCTGCGCGCGGGCAAGAGCTTCCGCTATACCGAGAATGGCCCGGTGGGGCTGCTCGAGGGCAAGCGTGCCATCGTGCTGGGCGCTCGCGGCGGTCAGTACGCCGGTAGTGCTCTGGATACCCAGACACCGCACCTGCGCCATATGCTGGGCCTGATCGGCATCAATGAGGTCGAGACGGTGTTTGCCGAAGGGCTCAGCATGGGTGACGAACACAAGGAAGCGGCCCTCACCACTGCCCACGCCGAGATCGAGGCGCTGATCGCCAGGCTGTAAGCCGCGCCCGACGTCTGAAGACACTGATTCGCAAGCCGCCGTGGCCCTGGCCACGGCGGCTTGCGTATGGTGATCGTTGCTCAGGGAAGAGGCCGACACCCGGCCGGGTGTCAGCGAGCGTCGCAGTCGTCGCCTGCGCCCAGCTGCCAGCGGGAATCGACGAAGTCAGCGACACACAGCGCGGGCTGTGGTGACAGCATGCGCTCGAACAATTGCCCCATGGGGCGCTGGCTTGCGCTCATCGGTAGTTGCAGGGTCGGTTCCAGGGCGCGCCAGTTGCCATCCTGGCGCTGTGCCAGGGCGAAGCGAAACGGATGGAAGCCGGGAAAGCCCAGGCGCAGGTCGGTGGCCAGCAGACGTTCGGCGTCTCCCTTGCGCTCCACCTCGTAGCGCACAAAGGGGCCAGCGAACCAGGCCAGGCGGCGACCGCTGTCGAGCTCCAGGGCGGCAGCCTCGAGTTCGGTACCGCGTCGAAACAGTTCGACGACCGGGCGGGTATCTCCGTCGAGCAGGCCGATCAGCGTCTCGGCGTGGCGATCGCCGTCCACGGCGGTGACCCGCCACAGCAGGATCGAGAAGGGCGCCGGCTGGATCAGGCGCGGTGCCTCGGCCATGTCCACTCGGTCGAGCGCCTCGTCGGCCCTGGCATCGACCCAGCCGCGCGCGCCCAGCGCCAGCAGCAGGTACAGCGTCGAGATCACCAGGCCCCAGCTGGCGGCGCGTTGCAAGGTCGCTGGCCGATGGCCACGCCACAGTGCGATCACCAGAGCGACCAGCAAGGCCAGGGTGTAGGCCGGGTCGATGATGAACACCAGCGGGGTAGCGCTGGGCGCGGTGACCTCGAGTGGCCACCACAGCTGGGTGCCGTAGGTGGTCAGCGAGTCCAGCAGCGGATGGGTCACCAGGCACAGCCAGAAGAACAGCCACCAGCGCAACAAGCCAAGGTGCTGCAAGCCCAGGCCCTGTGCCGGGCTTAAGCTCAAGCCCAGTCCCTGTGCAGGGCGTCTGGCCCGACGCTCGGCCAGTCGCTGAGCTAGCCCGGCCAGCACCAGCGAGAGCCCCGTCAATACGAAGAGCGAATGACTGAAGCCACGGTGGTAGGTGACGTTGGCCACGGCGTCGCCGTAGTCGATCAGCACGTCCAGGTCCGGCAGGCTGCCGACCACCGCGCCGGCGAGCAATGACTTGCGGCCCAGGTGACGGCCCAGAACCGCGCCTCCCAGGGCCGCGCCGAGGGCGGCCTGG